>DASYMV010000213.1:0-12976 GCA_036008865.1 Pseudonocardiaceae bacterium
CAGCGGGCCGAGGAACTCGATGGTCACCGCGGCGCCCAGCGGGATCCGTTCGATCGCCTCGTAGAAGGCGAGATTCATGCTGGCCAGCACCGCGCCGTAGCCCATCACCACGACCAGCGTGCGCCGTTCCACCCGCAGGGACGGCCGCCAGGCGATCAGGAGAACCAGCGCCGCGAAGACCAGCCGCAGGGTGACCGTGCCGGCTGCACCGGCCAGCGTGAACAACTGCTTCGCCACCGCCGCGCCGACCTGGACACTGATCACGCCCAGCAGCACGAGGGCGGGTGGAGGCACCGCGCCGAGTGCTCGTGCGGCCAGCGCCGGCGGACCTGACCTGGGCAGCGGCTTCCCCGGAACGCGATCAACGTGAACCATCACCACACACCCATCTTGGCTCTCCGGTCCCGCCGAACGCACGCGGGTTCCAGGAACCGGGACGTGCCCCTCTCACCCGATCCTCACCTGCACCGTGCGACGCTCTTGCCCGATACATCCGTCTCCTGCGAGAGCGAGGAACCACCGTGCCGCGTTGGCGTCGCGCGAAGTCTTGCGGGACACCCGCACCCGGCCGGTCCGGCCGCGCGGGACGGACGCGGCGCGCGCAGACCTGCGCCGCACTGCTCTTCGTGGTCATGCTCGGTGTGATCACGGCCTGCAGCGCGGGTCCTTCGACCCGCCCGGTGATCGCCGTGCGCGGCGAGAACGGCAATGTCGCCAGTTCCGCCCCGCCACCGTCCGGGCGTCAGCCGGTCCCGCCGTTGGAGAACTACCGCAACACCGGCCTGGCATGGTCGTCCTGCACCGACGCCACCAAGCTGCGGATGGGTGACACGGCACCCGCAGGTGACCAGAAGTACGAGTGTGCGCGCCTGCCGGTGATCCTGGACTCCCCCAGCCGCCCCGGCCGCGGCAACCTCGGTCTCGCGCTGCTGCGCGTCGGCACGGGCGGCACCCCACTCGTCGTGGTGAACGACCCGGACGGTGAGCCGGGCACGTTGCGCGCGGCACGGCTCGCGGCGAGCCTGCCCGCCGAGTTCCTCAGCACGTTCACGCTGATCGGATTGGATCGGCGCGGCACGGGCAAGTCCGACGGCGTGCAGTGTGTGCCCGATGCCGCGCGCACCGCGATCCTGGAGTCCGACCCCGGTGGCGCGAAGCAGGACGACCTGCTCGAGGCGGTCGGTGCGGCCAGCCAGGAGTGCGTGCTGGACTTGGAGAACCGGCTGACGGCGCTGGACTCCTGGCGGACTGCCGCCGACCTCGAGCGGCTGCGCGACACCCTGGGCGTGAGCAGGCTCAACGCAATCGGCATCGGCGACGGGTCACGAGTGCTGACGGTCTACGCCAGCCGCTACCCGGACAGGATCGGCCGCATGGTGTTCGACGGAGTGCCGGACCCGACGCTCGACGCGATAGCGGCAGCCGAGTCGCGCGCCGCGGCCGCCGAGCAGGCGTTCGACGCTTTCGCCAGCGACTGCGCGATCCAGAACTGCCCGCTGGGCAAGGATCCGAAGCAGGAACTGACCGTGTTGATCACGCGGTTGCGCACGACACCCGTGCGGGGCCCGGACCTGAACCTCACACCGGGTACCGCGCTGCGCGCCGTTCTGCTCGGTCTGTCCGACCGGCAGCGGTGGCCGGCGCTGACCAGCGCGCTGGTGAAGGCGAAGGCCGGCGACGCCAGTGGCCTCACGTCGCTGATCGCTCCGCTCGTGACCCAACGCGGTGACAACCCACCGCTGCTCGACGGCGGACTGGTCACCACGTGCAACGACCAGATGATGCGCATCCCGCCGGAACGCGTGGCCGGACTGGCCGAGGACTGGAAGGGCAAGCACCCGTTCTTCGGCGCGATGTTCGCCCGCAACCTGCTGCTGTGCGGGCCGTGGCCGGTGCCGCAGCAGACCAAGGTCGGCCCGGTGAAGAGCGCGCCGCCGGTGCTCGTGCTGAGCACCGCCGCGGACCCGGTCACGCCGCAGCCGGGCACCGAACGTGCCGCTCAGCAACTGCCGGCCGGGGTGGTCGTGGGCTGGCAGGGTGCCGGGCACGGTGCGCTGCCGCAGTCGTCGTGCGCCACTGCGGCCGCGCAGAAGTTCCTCATCCAGGGTGAGACGCCGTCCGGCGGCACCGTCTGCCCGCCCTGATCTCCGTCCCACCTGATCAAGAGCGAAAGGCACGTACGTGCTCTGGACGGGACGTACGTGCCTTTCGCTTTCGAAGAACAGCAGGGACTAACAGCTTCCGCAGCACCCGCAACCGGGCCCGGTGCAACCCGAGCAGCAGCCGCAGCTACCCATGTGGCCCTGCTCCACCATCTTCGCGTCTACCGCCATCTTGGTCTCCCGTGATCGAGCTGGACAACCCGCACCGAACCTTAGGTGCGTCCTCACCGTCCGTCCTACCGCTACGAGTGGGAAGACCTCTCACCCGAATGCTGACCCAACGTCATCTCGATGTGGCAATACGTGTTCAGAGAGTCAGGTGGTCAGCTCGTCCAGCGCTCGCTGGGCAGCCTCGAGTTCCGCACGCAACTGCTCGACCTTCGCGAGGTGCTGTGCCCGCGCGGCGCTCAGCACGGTCTCGACCGCCTCGGCCACCTCCGGGGTGAGAAGCTTCGCCGCCTGCGCAACCGCCGATGCGGCGACAGGCGCGGCGCGGACCGTCCGCTTGCTGCCGGACATCACGTCGACGGTCCACTCGCCCTCGGCTGTCGAGCTGAGCGTCACCGTCACCTCGGCCACCTTCGCCTGCTTGCGCGAGGACGGACGAGCCGGCCTTGCCGCAGCCGCAGCGGCCTGCTCGGGGGCCGGAGCACGCTGGGCGGGAGTGGGCTTGAGCGGAGGCGCCGGCACGTACGGGTACTCGATGATCTCCTCCTTCGGCGCCGACTGTTCGGCGGGCACGCTCGCCCTGGTTGCGGGCGCCTTCTTGCGCGGTGGCTTCTCCACGGTCAGCTCGGCGGGTGAGAAGGACATCTCGTCCTTGGAGCCGGTCGGTCGCACCTGGATGAAATCGCCCTCGTCCGGGTCGGTGAACGCGATCACCTTGGCCGACCTGCCGGCCTCCACCCCGACCGCGGCCGAGGTGAACCAGACGGCCGGCGGACGACCCGCAGCGAGCTCCGCACGCAGGTGGTCGAGATCCTGCGGTGACAACGAGCTCTGCTTGACCATCTGTCCCTCCAACACTGCTTGTGATCTGTCGGTGTGCAGAGTGCCTCACGGCACCGACAGTTTCCGCAGCGGCATGCGCGAATGCACGACTCGGCCGTCCCCAGCGGCACCGCCCGCGACGCAGGCGCCCGTGTCAGCACCGTCCACACGGGACGCAATTGGCCTGTCCGTCCACTGTGGAGCCAGCGGTCCCGGTTTCCGGAGACCCCGACAGTGCTCTTGAGCTCATGTCGCACCGTGAGCCCGTTGTCGCCGTGAGTCCGTGATTTCCGGGCGAACCAGGTCCGTGCGCGCTCGCGACTCAGTCCTCGTCGCCGAGGTCTTCGAGGCGAAGCCGGTACTCGCAGCCGTATTCCACCGCGTACTCGAGGTCGTAGTGGTGCACGATCTTGGGCCCGCCGTGCAGGTGCACGTGGGTCAGCGTCTCCTTCGGGTCCGTCGGCGGTTTCGCCATCGAGTCGACCCGTCCGTCGAGGGGACCGCCGACGAAACGCACGACGTAGGTGTGCGTCATCTCGACCTCCGCTCCTCGACACCACGTCAGACCACCCCATGGTACGAGAACGCGCCCACGACGACGGCGATCTGCCGGAAGGACCAGCCGGTTGGCGCAGGGCGAGATCAGCCGAGCCGAACCAGCTCTCCGCGAGAGCGTCGACCGTCGTCTCGCACGGCGCGGGCGCGAACCGCTCTTCGATGTCGGCGACGGGGAAAACGGGTACGCGATCAACGTGAAGGACGACTTGATTGCCAGTCGGCCGATTGGTTCGCAACCGCGCGGGTACACGGCACCGGTGACACCTCGGGCGCGCACGGATGCGCGCCGGAACGGCGCGGGCGGAGCCGTGGAATCACCCGGTGGAGCGGCTCTTCTGCGCGAGGGACGCCAAAACCGAGCATTCAGTCGATGTTCATCTGTTCGTAGGATCGAAGCTGTTCCAATTGGACCTCTCCTTGGGAGAACTCATGGCTACACGGCAACGGCGTAGCACTCCGGCCGCGAACGCGGGCCCCACCCCAGCGGACGTGCCCCCAGCGGACGTGCCCCCAGCGGACGTGCCCGCAGCGGACGTGCCCGCAGCAGGCACCACCGCAGCGGATGCCGGAGCAGCGGATGCCGGAGCAGCAGACACCTCAGCGACCACCGGAGAAGACGGCGGCGCCCGGACCGCGACCCTGGACCTGCCGTTCGTCAGGGCGCAGTTCCGCGCCCCCAGGGTCCGCATGCCGCGCGTTCCCACACCTGGACGGCAGGAACTCGGCGCCGCGGCGCACGCCGTCCGTTCGTTCCTGCCGTCGCCTGCCGACGTCCTGTACTTCGGTGGCTTGGCGGCGCTCGCCGCTCTGGAAGTGATCGAGTGGCCTGTGGCGGCCGCGATCGCCGTCGGCACCGCTGTGGCCAAGAGCGACCGGCGCAGCTCGGACGGAGCCGAGTCCGACCTGCCGGCCCGTCGGCGCGAGACAGTGGCGGAGCCGACTGGCTGAGTTCGCGCCAGTGGCCGCACCGAGTTCACGATCGTTGACTGCGAAGATCACCAACCCGATCCGAAGGGTTCTCGCGGGTGGTCTTCGCAGACGCGTGTGGACGTCCGGCGACAGCACCCACGTCGAGGTGCGAGGTGTGCACGAGCCCGGCGCCGAACCTCACGCCGAGGCCTTGCGGGAACGCCTGATGTCGCGGCCGGGAGTGCAGGACGCACAGGTGAACGCCGTCCTGGGGCGCGTCGTCGTCGAACACGACCCGGATGTGATCGCGAGTGATGAGGTCGCCGCGGCGGTCACGAGCATCGAGCGGGACCTCGGCCTGGACGACCGAGGTCAGGCGCCGGCCAGCAGCAGCCACCCGGCGAACAAGGGGGCGCGCCGGCGCGAGTTCACCGCGATGGCCGCCGGCGCGGCGGGCTTCAGCATGTCGCTTGTCGGCGGTGTGCTGCCGGTGGACGTGCTGCCCCCGGTGATCCCCGCACTGATAGCCCTGGTTGACTCGTCTCCTCGCATGAGAGCGGAGCTGCAGAGGCTGATCGGCCGCCATGCGGCCGATCTGCTGCTGTCGGTGGGCGGCGCGGTGGGGCTGGCGTTGTCCCGACGGCAGATCACCCAGATCGCCGAGATCGCTTACCGGTTCACCATGCAGCGCGAGGCCGCCGTGAGGCGGCAGGCGTGGGTGCGCTGGGAATGCGAAGCGGGCCGCGATCCGGAGGTCTACCAAGCCGACCCGATCGAGCGCCCGCCGCGTCCTCGACCGGTACCGAGCGGCCCGGTCGAGTACGTCTCGGACACGTCGGCGGCGCTGGCACTGATCAGTTGTCTCGCGGTCTTCGCCGCCACCAGGGACTCGCAACGTGCACTCGCCATCCTGCTCGCCGGGGTGCCACGCGCCGCCAAGGTCGGCCGTGACGCATTCGCCGCCCAGCTCACCACCGACCTGTGCAAGGCGCGCGCCCTCGTGTTCGAGCCGGACGCCATGCGCCGGCTGGACCGGGTGGACACCGTGGTGCTCGACGCGTCGATGCTCCTGACGGGCAGGCGCGTCATCGACGACGTCGTGGTCACCGACGAGTCCGTGGACGCCTCCGACGTGCTCCAGCACGCACTGGACCTGATCGACCTCACCGATCCGTCGGCCGTGCAGCGTCGAGACGGATGGACGGCCGCACCGGTCGGCAAACTCGACGAACCGCTCCGGGACGAGGCGAAGAAGGCGGCGAGGGAGATCGCCGCCCCTGGTGCGTCCGTACTGGCAGTGCTGCACGACTCCCGTCCGGTCGGCGTGGTGAGCGTCGTGGACGAGATCGACCCGCTCTCAGAGGCCCTCGTCGAGGCCGCCCGCCACGCGGGAACACCGGTGCTCGCCGGAACGGGCAGCAAGCTCGAGCACAGGCTCGACGTGGACCGCGTCGTACCCGGCGGCAACCGGCTGTTGACCTCCGTCCGCGAATTGCAAGGGGAAGGACACGTCGTCGCAGTGGTGTCGACGCGCGCGCACGCGTCGATGGCCGCAGCGGACGTGGGGATCGGGGTGCCGGGCGGCCACCGAAAGATGCCGTGGGGCGCTCACGTCATGTGTGTGGACCGGGCGCAGGCCTGCCTGCTGCTCGACGCTGTTCCCACGGCTCGGAAGGTGAGCAGGTACAGCGCGGAGATCTCCGTCGCAGGCTCGTCGCTGGGAGCGCTGCTCGGCGGTTTCGGTCCGGCCCGGTCGGCCCCCGCCCGTGCCTCCTACCCGGTGCAGCTCGCGGCGCTGCTCGCGCTGGCCGTGGGAACGTGGCTCGGCGCGGAGACCAAGCGGCACACCGCGCCGGTCGCGGTGGACCGCACGCCGTGGCACGCGATGTCCCCCAGAGCGGTGCTGCGCATGTTGACCAGTTCGAGCACGGGCCTGGACGAGGCGGAGTCGGTACGACGACGGCGACCTCCGGCGGACGATCCGACGCGAATGGGCCTCGCCAGAGCGTCCATGGAGGAGCTGGCGAACCCGCTGACTCCCGCGCTGGCCGCCGGGGCAGGCGTGTCGGCGAGCATGGGTTCGATCACCGACGCGGTGATGATCTCCGGGGTGCTCGGGCTCAACGCGCTCATCGGAGGCGCTCAACGGCTTGGCGCCAACCGTGAGCTGCGCAGGCTGGTGGACACGAGCGCGCTGCAGGTTCGCTTGCGGCGCAACGGAACCATGCAGACCGTGACGGCCGACCAACTCGTACCGGGTGACATCATCGAGTTGCACGCCGGTGACTCGGTGCCCGCGGACTGCCGTCTGCTCGAGGCGAACGGCCTCGAGGTCGACGAGTCCAGCCTGACCGGTGAGTCGTCGCTCGTCCCCAAGTCCGCCCAAGCCACGGCCGCGACCGCGGTGGCCGACCGGTCGTCGATGCTCTACCAGGGCACCGTCGTCGCCGCCGGTGGGGGAACGGGCATCGTCGTGGCGACAGGGGACAGCACTGAACTGGGCCGCACCACCCATCTGGCTGGTGAGGGTCCGCCGACGACCGGGGTCGCCGCCCGTCTGCGGACGTTGACCAAGCAGGCCCTGCCGATCTCGCTCAGCGCCGGAGCAGTGCTGTTGGGCGTCGATCTGGTGCGTGCCAAGGGAATGAGTCAGGCGCTCGGACGCGCCGTCAGTCTCGCGGTCGCAGCGGTGCCCGAAGGGCTGCCGTTCGTGGCCACGGTGGCCGAACTGGCCTCTGCCAGCCGCCTGTCGAAACGGGGTGTGCTCGCGCGCAGTCCGTCGACGATCGAGGCACTCGGTCGTGTCGATGTGCTCTGCTTCGACAAGACGGGCACGCTCACCGAAGGCCGGATCACACTTCAGCAGGTGTCCGACGGTCTCACCGAGCGACCGGTCGGCGATCTCACCCCGCTGTTGCGGGAAGTGCTCGCCGTGGCCGCGCTCGCCAGTCCCTGGCAGCACGTTGACGGGCCGCTCGCTCACCCGACCGATCGCGCCGTGCTGGAAGCGGCACGCCGGCTGGACGTGCTCCCCGAAGGCGTGGAATGGATCGACGAGCTGCCCTTCGAACCCTCGCGGGGCTACCACGCCGTACTGGTCCGAGGACCTGGAGGACCGCTGGTCAGCGTCAAGGGCTCTCCGGAGGCAGTGCTCGCGGCGTGCAGCAAGTGGCGCACACCGGACGGCGTCGTACCGCTGGACGCCGATACGCGCAGGAAGATCGAAGTTGCCGTGGACAGGTTGGCGCGCAAGGGTTTCCGCCTGCTGGCCGTCGCGCAGCGCGGCGCGTCGGACCGACGGGACATGGACGAGTCACGGCTTCGCGACCTGGAGTTCTGCGGCCTGCTCGCGTTCGCTGACCCGGTCCGCCCGACCGCCGCGCAGGCGGTGGACGATCTCCGGCGGGCAGGCGTCGACGTAGTCATGATCACCGGCGACCACCCCAGCACCGCCGAGGCCATCGCCGCCGAGCTCGGTCTGCTCAACGGGGGCCGGGTGATGACCGGGAACGAGATCGAAGCACTGGACGACGACACACTGCTGGACGCGCTGCGCGAAGCGACGGTGTTCGCCAGGGTGAGCCCCGAACAGAAGGCTCTCATCGTGCGCCAGTTGCACCGGGCGGACCGGGTGGTCGCGATGACCGGTGACGGCGCCAACGACGTGCCCGCGATCCGGCTCGCCGATGTGGGAATCGCGCTGGGCACCGACGCCACCCCCGCCGCGCGGGAAGCGGCCGACCTGGTGGTCACCGACGACCGGATCGAGACGATCACCGACGCCATGGTCGAGGGCCGCGCGATGTGGTCGTCGGTTCGCGACGCGCTGTCGATCCTGCTGGGCGGCAATCTCGGAGAGATCGCGTTCACCGTGGGCACAGGCCTGTTCAGCGCGCAGGACGCGCTCAACGCACGGCAGTTGCTGCTCATCAACCTGCTCACCGACGTCCTGCCCGCCATGGCCATGGCCGTGCGGCCGCCACCGCGCACCTCGCCGGAGGAATTGCTGGCCGAAGGTCCGGAGGCATCGCTGGGAGCGAGCCTCAACCGCGAGATCTACTTCAGAGCCGCGACGACCGCGGCCGCCGCGACGGCGGCCTGGCTGGTCGCACGCCCGGTGAGCACGCCGGCCCAGGCGAGCACGACCGGGCTCGTCGCACTGGTCACCGCGCAACTGGGGCAAACCGTGGCGATGCGCGGTCGCACCCCGCTGGTCGTCCTGGCCGCGATCGGATCGCTGGCTGCCCTGGCCGCGGTCGTGCAGGTACCAGGTGTGAGCCAGTTCTTCGGCTCCGCGCCGCTCATGCCGCACCAGTGGGGTGTCGCGCTCGCCGTGGCGGGGATTGCGAGCGCGATCGAACTCCTCCGCCAGCTCGCCGCGCGGCGAAACGCCGACTTCTCCACCGCTTCATCTGCTGGTAATGCGTGAACCACCCTCACATCACCTGCGGGAGTCACCGTTGCGGCCGTCAGGAAAAACCTCCGGCAGCCATGGAGATCATCATGCCCGACCTGCTCGCGAGCATCCTCACCAAGGTGGGCATCGCGCTCCTCGAAGCCCTCGCGGTCCGTCTCGCGCAGGCCGTGTTCGCACGCTTCTTCCCCGAGCCGGCCTTCGCCTGAACCGTCCAGCCTGACGGCTGGAACCGGGCAGCTCGCTCTGGAGCGCCCTGTGACCAGTGAACGTGATGTTGAGGCGGATGCAAGTGCCGCAACGTCACGTCGACCCGGCACCGCCTTGCCTGCGGATCACTCCGCCTTCTTCTTCGCCTTCGACGGCTGCACGCGCGACGGCTCGCCGGGCATCTTGGGATAGTCCGGCGGGTAAGGCATCTCGCCTCGCTCGTCCCGCTCGTACCACTCCAGCAACTGCTCGATCCCGAACGCCTTCGAGTCGAGCTCGGCGTGCGGATCGCCGTGCTCGGCGAGGTAGTCCGGGACGGTGAAGATGTCGAAGTCGTCGGGGTCCACAGCGGACAGCCGCTCCCACGTCACCGGGGTCGACACCGTCGCGCGCGGTGTGCCGCGCACCGACCACGCCGACGCGATTGTCCGGTCCCGCGCCGCCTGGTTGTAGTCGAGGAACACCTTCCGGCCGCGCTCCTCCTTCCACCACGAGGTCGTGGCTTCCATCGGCATCCGGCGCTCCACCTCGCGGGCCAGTCCGATGACGGCGTGCCGGACGTCGGTGAAGTCCCACTCGGGACGGATCCGCACCACCACGTGGACACCCCGCCCGCCGGACGTCTTCGGGTAGCCCACCATTCCCACCTCGTCCAGCACCTCGTGCAGCACACCCGCGACACGCACGGCGTCGGAGAAGTCCGTACCGGGCTGAGGATCGAGGTCCACCCGGAGCTCATCGGGGTGGTCGACGTCGGGCCTGCGCACCGGCCACGGGTGGAAGTCGAGAGTGCCGAGGTTCGCCGCCCACGCGATCACGGCAGGTTCGGTCGGGCAGATCTCATCGGCATGGCGCCCGGACGGGAAGCTGATGCGCGCGGTCTCGACCCAGTCAGGCGCGCCCTTGGGCACGCGCTTCTGGTAGAACGGCTCGCCGGTCACACCGTCGGGATAGCGCTTCAACGTCGTCGGCCGATCGCGCAGCACGCGCAGCATCGGGTCTGCGACCTGCAGGTAGTACTCGACGACCTGGCGCTTGGTGATGTCGCGACCGGGGAAGTACACCTTGTCCGGGTTGGACACCCGCACGACTCGATCGCCGTGCGGTCCGGGAACCTCGAGCTCGAGATGCGCAGCCACGATCCGCAGCGTAAACGAGCCGATCACGCGCCACGAGTCGGAGAATGCGAGGCATGTGCCGAAGCATCAAGACGCTGCGCCCCCCGTTCGAACACGACGTGACCGAGGCGGACATCCGCGCGGCCGCATTGCAGTACGTGCGCAAGGTGTCCGGGTTCCGGTCCCCTGCGGCGCACAACGCCGAGGTCTTCCAACGAGCCGTCGACGCGATCACCGAGGCCACCGCCGAGCTACTCGCGCACCTCGAGGTCCGCGGAGCCCTTCAGTGACACGAGCCCGGTGACGAACGCGCTGAGTGCCAGTTCGAAGCTGTCGCGGTCGAGCTCCTCGGCGACCAGCGGCAGCAGGTGCGCCTTGTCCAAGTGCGGATAGTGGTCCCGGTAGACCGAGGAGTCCTCCTCGAAGCCGCTGGAGAAGGAGCTCATCGCCGCACCGAAGACCAGGTACATCAGCGAGGCCGCGATCATCGTGGCGTGGCGGCGCGGCCAGCCGGCGGTCAGGAGGCCGCCGTGCACCGCGTCCAGCCGCCGCAGCGACGCCTCTCGCCGGGCGGGCCCGTAGGCCAGGAACGGCACGATGTTCGGGTGCGCCGACAGCGCCGCGCGGTAGGAGCGGGCGCAGCTGATCAGACCACGCTGCCAGTCGCCGTCCTCGAAGCCCGAGACGTCGACCTTCTCCAGGATCTCGTTCGCGACCTCGTGCAGCAGCTCGTCCTTGGTGGCCACGTGCCCGTAGAGCGAGGGAGCCCGCACCCCCAGCTCGGCGGCCAGCTTGCGCATCGACAGGCCGTCCAGCCCGTCGCGGTCGATGATGTCGAGGGCGACGGCCCGGATGCGCGCGGCGCTCAGCATCGGGGTGCTGGGTCTCGGCATGTCCGGTCCCCCTTGCCATCGGTCCGACGACGAGCCTACGTTATACCTAACGCTGTTCGGTTTAGGAGGACATGGCGTGGACCTGCGCATTTCCGAGGAACACCAGCAGCTCAAGGAGCTCGCACACCGGTTCACCGAGGAGCGGATCGTTCCCAACGCGCTGGCGTGGGACCGCGCCGAGGCCATCGACCGGGACCTCGTCCCGGCGCTCGGTCAGGTGGGATTCCTCGGTCTGACCATCGACGAGGCCTACGGCGGCTCCGGCGGTGACAACCTCGCCTACTGCATCGTGCTCGAAGAGATCGCCCGTGGTGACTCGGCCGTGCGCGGCATCATCTCGGTCTCGCTGGGGCTGGTGGGCAAGACGATCGCGAAGCACGGCAACGAGGAGCAGAAGAAGCAGTGGCTGCCCCGCCTGTGCGCGGGCGAGGCCGTCGGCTGCTTCGGGCTCACCGAGCCCGGAACCGGCTCGGACGCGGCATCGCTCGTCACGAGAGCGGAACGCGACGGCGACGACTGGGTCATCACCGGCCAGAAGGTGTTCATCACCAACGGAACCTGGGCCGACGTCGCGCTGGTCTTCGCCCGCACCGGTGGGCCGGGCCCCAAGGGCATCACGGCATTCCTCGTCCCGACCGACAGCGACGGCTTCGAGGCGAAGGAGATCCACGGCAAGCTGGGCATGCGCGGTCAGGCGACGGCCGAACTCTTCCTCGACCACGTGCGCGTGCCCGACTCGGTGCGACTCGGTGACGAGGGCAGCGGGTTCCGCCTGGCGATGGCAGCGCTGGACCGGGGCCGGATGTCGGTGGCCGCGGGATGCGTCGGCGCTGCCCGCGGCGCACTGGAGGCGAGCCTGAACTACGCCAAGGAGCGCCAGCAGTTCGGCAAGCCGATCGCCGGATTCCAACTCGTGCAAGAACTTCTCGCCGACATGGCGGTCGAGACCGACGCCGCACGGCTGCTCACCTGGCGCGTGGCCGATCTCGCCGACCACGGCGAGCCGTTCGGCACCGAGGCGTCCATGGCCAAGCTCTACGCGAGCGAGGCGGCGGTCCGCGTCGCCAACAACGCCATCCAGGTCTTCGGCGGCTACGGGTACATCGACGAGTACCCGGTCGGCAAGTACCTGCGCGACACCCGCGTCACCACCCTCTACGAGGGCACCAGCCAGATCCAGAAATTGCTCATCGGCCGGGCACTGACCGGCGTCAACGCGTTCGCCTGATCCAGGCAGGAAGGAATCACCATGGACTTCTCGCTCGACGAGGAGCAGAAGGAAGTCAGGGACTGGGTCCGCACCTTCGTGCGCAAGGAGCTCATCCCCCTGGAGCCCGAGGTGCTGCGGCGCGAGCGCGCCAACCAGCCGGGCCTGACCCGCGACGAGCTCAAGGAATTGCAGCACAAGGCCAAGGACGCCGGGTTCTGGGGTGTGCTGACCCCCGAGGAGCACGGCGGCATGGGGCTGGGCGCGATCATGGCCGCGCTGCTGGAGGCCGAACTGGGGCGCACGTTCGTGCCGTTCCGCTTCGGCGGCACCGCGGACAACATCCTGTTCCACGGCAACGAGGAGCAGAAGGAGCGCTACCTGCGGCCGACGATCGCGGGCGAGCGGGTGTCGTGCTTCGCGATCACCGAGCCCGGCGCGGGGTCGGACGCCAAGGCGATCCGCACCTCCGCGCGCAAGGAGGGCTCGGAGTGGGTGATCAACGGCGAGAAGAC
>DASYMV010000214.1:0-10266 GCA_036008865.1 Pseudonocardiaceae bacterium
CGACGCGCTGCACGTCCGACTCGCCGACACGGCCGTCGCGTTGCGTGGCGAAGGGCCCGCCCCCTACCTCGACATCGACCAGTTGATCGCCGCGGCGCACGGGTGCGACGCCGTACACCCCGGCTGGGGCTTCCTTTCCGAGAACGCCGAGTTCGCGCGGCGTTGCGCGAAAGCCGGCGTGAGCTTCGTCGGGCCACGCCCCGAGGTTCTCGCGGTGCTGGGTGACAAGAGCCGCGCGCGGGAACTCGCCCGGTCCCTCGACGTTCCCGTCCTGCCGGGCACGGACGGCCCCGTTGACTCCGACGACGCGGAGAAGTTCTTCCGCTCGCTGGGTTCCTCGGCCGCCGTCATGGTGAAGGCGGTGGCCGGCGGTGGAGGTCGGGGCATGCGCGCCGTGCACCGCATCGAGGACCTCGCCGCCGCCCACGAACGGTGCCGCGCCGAGGCGCAGGCCGCGTTCGGCAACGGTGAGGTGTACGTGGAGCAGTTGCTCCACCCCGCACGGCACGTCGAGGTGCAGATCGCGGGCGACGGCACCGGTGCCGTGACCTGCCTCGGGGACCGGGACTGCAGTGTCCAGCGCGCCAACCAGAAGCTGGTGGAGATCGCGCCCGCGCCTCGGCTCGATCCCGCGGTTCGCGCGGCGCTGCGGGGCGCGGCAGTGCGGATCGGTGCCGAGGTCGCGTACGGAGGACTCGGCACGGTCGAGTTCCTGGTCACCGACGACGGCCGGTTCACCTTCCTGGAGGTCAACCCGCGGCTGCAGGTCGAGCACACGGTGACCGAGCAGGTCACCGGCCTCGATCTCGTGCGGATCCAACTGCTGCTCGCAGACGGCGCCGCGCTGAAGGACCTGAACCTCGACACGCGTGAACGCGGTTGCGCGGTGCAGGTCCGCGTCAACCTGCGCTCGGCCGGGACGTTGACCGCCTTCCAGCCCCCCACCGGCCCCGGCGTCCGGGTGGACACGCACGCGTACCGCGGCTACCGGGCGGGGCTGCGGTTCGACTCGCTGCTGGCGAAGCTGATCGTCCACTCGACCGATCTGGACACCGCGCTCATCCGCGCGCGCCGCGCACTCGCCGAGTTCGAGGTCGACGGCGTGACGACCGACATCGCATTCGTGCGCCGGTTGCTCGCGATGCCCGAGATCCGGCAGGCGCACACCGGCCTCGTCGACGAGCTGGTGACGTCCGAGGAAGACCGCTCCGTCGGCGCGGTACTGCGCGCACCGATGAGCGGCACCGTCGTGGACGTGGAGCGATCTGCGGACGGAACCACGTCGCTCGTCCTCGAAGCCATGAAGATGCAGCACGTGCTCCACGTGGGCACCGGGCGCGTGATGGTCGCGGTGGGCGACACGGTCGCCGAGGGCGCGGTGCTGGCGGAACTGGACACGTCCGGCGTGGACGGTGGTGCGTCCGAGACACGAGGAGAGGAGACCGACCTCGACGCGACCCGCTCCGACCTCGCGGAGGTCGTCGCGCGGCACGAGGCAGGCCTCGACACCGCCCGTCCGGACTCGGTCGCCAAGCGCCGCGCGGCCGGACGGCGGACGGTGCGGGAGAACATCGCCGACCTGTGCGACGCGGACAGCTTCGTGGAGTACGGCGGACTCGCGATCGCCGCGCAGCGCAGGCGGCGTTCGCAGGCCGAACTGGTCGCGCGCACACCCGCGGACGGCCTCGTCGCGGGCGTCGGCACGGTCAACGGCGAGCGGTGTGTCGCGATGTCCTACGACTACACGGTTCTCGCGGGAACCCAGGGCGTGCGAAACCACCGGAAGAAAGACCGGATGTTCGCGCTCGCCGAGCAGCAACGGCTCCCGGTCGTGCTGTTCGCGGAGGGCGGCGGCGGACGTCCGGGCGACACCGACCACGGGATGGTCAGCGGGCTCGACTGCACGTCGTTCCACGCCTTCGCGAAGCTCAGCGGGACGGTCCCGCTGGTCGGCGTGGTCTCCGGGCGGTGTTTCGCGGGCAACGCCGTGCTGCTCGGCACGTGCGACGTGATCATCGCGACGCCGGACGCGAACATCGGCATGGGTGGTCCGGCGATGATCGAGGGTGGCGGTCTCGGAGTCTTCCGGCCCGAGGAGGTCGGCCCGATGGACGTCCAGGTGCCGAACGGCGTCGTCGACATCGCCGTCGCGGACGAGGCGGAGGCCGTCGCGGCGGTGAAGAAGTACCTGTCGTACTTCCAGGGCCCGGTCGAGACGTGGGAGTGCGCCGACCAGCGGCTGCTGCGCCACGCCGTGCCGGAGAACCGGCTGCGGGCCTACGACGTCAGGACGTTGATCCGCACGCTCGCCGACGTCGACTCGGTGCTGGAACTGCGGCGCGAGTTCGGACGCGCGGTCATCACCGCGCTGGTTCGCGTCGAGGGCAGGCCGATCGGGTTGATCGCCAACGACCCGGCGCACCTCGGGGGCGCGATCGACGCGGACGCGGCGGACAAGGCCGCGCGGTTCCTGCAACTGTGCGACGCGTTCGACCTCCCCGTGGTGTCGCTGTGCGACACCCCGGGATTCATGGTGGGGCCGCAGGCCGAGCGCACGGCCACCGTCCGGCACCTGACCCGGATGCTCGTGACGGGGGCGAATCTGGACGTGCCCTTCGGGCTCGTGGTCCTGCGCAAGGCCTACGGCCTCGGCGCGCAGGCGATGGCGGCCGGGAGCCTCACCGTGCCGCAGTTCTCGATCGCGTGGCCGACCGGCGAGTTCGGTCCGATGGGGCTCGAGGGCGCGGTGCGCCTGGGCTACCGCCGCGAACTCGACGCCATCCCCGACACCGAACAGCGGCGCGTCCGCTTCGACGAGATGGTCGCGGCGGCTTACGAGCACGGCAAGGCGCTCAACGTCGCGTCGGCGTTCGAGATCGACGACGTGATCGACCCGGCGGACACCCGCCGGTGGATCAGCACCGCTCTGGCTCCCAGCGCCGGACGCGCTGGTGGGAAACGCCCGTACATCGACACCTGGTGAGTCCCCGAGGTCCCTGCACACCAAAGGAGATGTCCATGGTCACCGCGGAAGTGCCCCAGTCCGACAAACGAACCCTGCGCAAGCTGATGGCCGCCGGCCTCGTCGGCTCGTCCATCGAGTGGTACGACTTCTTCATCTACGCCACCGCGTCCGCGCTGGTGTTCGGAAAGCTCTTCTTCCCCAACGCGTCTCCGCTCGTGGGCACGTTGCTCGCGTTCAGCACCTTCTGGGCGGGCTTCATCGCGCGGCCGCTCGGCGGCCTGGTCTTCGGCCACGTGGGAGACCGGTTCGGGCGCAAGCCCGCACTGGTGATCTGCCTGGCGCTCATGGCCTCGGCGACGTTCCTGATCGGACTCATGCCGACAACGGCGTCCATAGGCGCCGCTGCGCCGGTTCTCCTCGTGCTGCTGCGCTTCCTGCAGGGCATCGCGGTCGGCGGCCAGTGGGGTGGTGTGGTGCTGCTGCTGACCGAGACGGCGGGCTCGGACCGCCGCGGGTTCGCCGGAACCTTCGGTCAGGCGGGCGTGCCGATCGGTGTCATCCTGGGCAACGTCGCGTTCCTCGGGGCCAGCACGTCCATGGACAGCCAGCAGTTCCTCTCGTGGGGCTGGCGCATTCCGTTCCTGGCCAGTGCACTGCTGTTCCCGGTCGTGCTGTTCATCCAGCTCAAAGTCGAGGACAGCCCGGTGTTCAGGGAACTCCAGCGACAGCGCGCGGCGGATCCGAACGCCACCGCACACGCACCGCTGAAGGAGGCGCTGCGCAGCCACCGCCGGGCCGTGCTGCTCGGCTCCGGCCTGCTGTTCGCGAGCAACGCGATCTTCTACGTGAGCATCGCGGGCGTGCTGGACTACGCGACGCGCGAACTGCACATCGCGCGGAACTCGGTGCTCGTGATCAGCCTGCTGTCCTCGGTGCTCAGCGTCCCGGTGATCATTTTCGCCGGCCGGCTCTCGGACCGCATCGGTCGCAGGCCACTGGTGATCGCAGGTGCCACGGCACTCGCGCTGTGGGCGTTCCCGTTCTTCTGGCTGATCGACACCAGGTCGCTGGGGCTGATCTTCCTGGCGGTCACCCTCGGCGGTATCGCCTCCAGCGTCGTCTACGGCCCTGTCGCGGCGTTCCTGAGCGAGCTCTTCGAGGCTCGCGTGCGGTATTCCGGGGCGTCGCTCGCCTACCAGCTCGCGTCGATCCTGGTCAGCGGCGGAACACCGTTCATCATGGCCGCGCTGCTGGAAGCGACCGGCAGCTCAGCCGCCGTGTCCGGATTCCTCCTGCTGATGGCTCTGATCACACTGGCGTCAGGCCTCGGACTGCCCGAAACCCGCACATCTCGCACCTGACAGCTCGTGAGTGGTTCGGAGGGCTACCGGCCTCCGAACCACTCATGAGGGATGAGCTGCACAAATCGGTCACAGTGTCAGGTGTGAAGGGTGCAGGAACCTCTGGAGCAACAGCTACGTTGCTGGGTGTGATGAGCACTCTCATGGCACGGCTCAAGCAGCGGATGCGCCGGTTCGCACAACGACCGGCGTCCGTCGACCTCGCGCCCTTCACGACGCTCCTGGCCAGGGTCAACGAGCGGGAGGAGCATGTCCGCGGGCTCAGCGACGCGGAGCTGACGCAGGCCGCGGCCGCCTTGCGGGAGCGGAAGTCCTTCGGTGACGACGAGTGCGTCGAGGTGTGCGCACTGGCCAGGGAGGCGGCCGATCGCGCGCTGGGGCAGCGCCCGTTCGACGTGCAGATCCTCGGCGCGCTCGGCCTGCTGTCGGGCAACGTGGTCGAGATGGCCACCGGCGAGGGCAAGACCCTCTCCGGTGCGATCGCAGCGGCCGGCTTCGCCCTGCGCGGCGACCAGGTGCACGTGGTGTCGGTGAACGACTACCTGGCCCGGCGCGACGCCGAGTGGATGGGCCCGCTGTACGAGTTGCTCGGCGTCGGCGCGGGCTGGATCAGCCAGACGTCCACGCCCGAGGAGCGGCGCCAGGCCTACGCCGCGGAAGTCACCTACGCCTCGGTGAGCGAGATCGGCTTCGACGTGCTGCGCGACCGGCTGAGCACCGACGTCGCCGATCTGGTCGTGCCCGAACCCCGCGTCGCCCTCATCGACGAGGCCGATTCCGTGCTGGTCGACGAGGCGCGCGTCCCCCTGGTGCTCGCCGGTTCGACGGCGGACAACCACGCCGACCCGGAACTGGCCGCACTCGTGCGCCGCCTGCGCAAGGGCCTGCACTACGACGTGGACGACGAGGAGCGCAACGTCTACCTGACCGGCGCGGGCAGCGAGGCCGTCGAACGCGCGCTCGGCGGCATCGACCTGTACGCCGCCGACCACGTGTCCAGCACCCTGAGCAAGGTCAACGTCGCGCTGCACGCCGAGGCGCTGCTGCGCCGCGACGTGGACTACATCGTGCGCGACGGCAAGGTGCACCTGATCGACGACTCGCGCGGCCGCATCGCACAGCTGCAGCGCTGGCCGGACGGCCTGCAGGCCGCCGTCGAGGCCAAGGAGTCGGTGCAGGCGACCGACAGCGGCGAGGTACTCGACTCGATGACCGTGCAGGCGCTGCTCGGCCGCTACCCCACCGTCTGCGGCATGACCGGCACCGCGGTGGCCGTCGCCGAGCAGCTGCGCACCTTCTACGACCTCGAAGTTCTGGTCATCCCGCCGAACAAGGAGTGCGTCCGCTCCGACGAGGCGCCCCGCTTGTACGGCACGCTCGAGGAGAAGGAAGCCGCGATCATCGCGGAGATCGTGAAGGTGCACGCCACGGGCAGGCCGATCCTGGTCGGCACCCTCGACGTCGCGGAGTCCGAACGCCTGTCGCGCAAGCTCGGCGAGGCCGGTCCGTCCTGCGTGGTGCTGAACGCGAAGAACGACGCGGAGGAAGCCGCGATCATCGCGGAGGCCGGGTCCTTCGAGCGGATCACGGTGTCCACCCAGATGGCCGGCCGCGGCACCGACATCCGCCTCGGCGGGCACGACTCGGCCGACCGCGAGCGGATCGCGGAGCTCGGTGGCCTGTACGTGATCGGGTCCGGCCGGCACTCCAGCAGCCGGCTCGACGACCAGCTCCGCGGTCGCGCCGGACGACAGGGTGATCCCGGCGGGTCGGTGTTCTTCGCAAGCCTGCAGGACGACCTGATCACGCAGTACGCGCCGGACCACGAGCCTCCGTCCGAAGTGGACGAGGACGGCCGGATCCGTGACACCGGATCGCTGCACGGCGTCGAGCACGCGCAACGCGTCGCCGAGGGCGTGAACCTGGAGATCCACCGCAACACCTGGCGTTACAGCAAGCTCATCGAGCACCAGCGCACGTTGATCCTGTCCCACCGGGACGAGGTGCTGCGCACCGACCTCGCGTGGGAAGAGCTCTCACGTCGCTGCGCCGAGCGCGTGGCCGAGTTGTCGGAGAAGGTCGAAGAGGACGTGCTGGTGCAGTCGGCGCGCCTCATCGCGCTCTACCACCTCGACGAGCGCTGGACCGAGCACCTGACGTTCCTGACCGACCTGCGGGAAGGCATCCACCTGCGGGCTCTCGGCAGGCAGAACCCGCTCGACGAGTTCCACCGCGAGGCGATCCCGATGTTCCACCGAATCGTCCCCGATTCATGGGAGCTCAGCGCGGAGACGTTCACCTCCGCGCCGATCACGGCGGACGGGCTGGACATCTCCGCCGCAGGAGTCCGGCGTCCCAGCTCGACGTGGACCTATCTGGTCCACGACAACCCGTTCGGCTCCGGACTCGAGGAGACGATCAAGGGTCTGGTGAACCTGGTTCGCCGCCGCTGAGTGGTGTGCCGCGCCGTCCAGCGCCCGCTGGACGGCGTTCGAGCGGTACCTCAGCTACCAGGTGCCGGCCGTCCACGGGTCTCGCCGGGTGCGCTACCGCCGCGGTGTCCTCCGGATGGAAGAGCGCGGCGGTCAGCGCCCGGATTTCGGCCAGGATGTCCAGGTGCTCCTGCGAGGGTGGCGGGCCGACCATGTTGGACCGGTTGTGCGCCGTCCGCTCGGCCCGCTGGGCCAGGTGCTGAATGCGGCGGATGACCGTCGACTCGCGTTCGGCGAGTGGTGAGCGTCTGTGCTCTCTCATCAGCGCAGAGTGTGCTACACCGACTGTCCAGTCCATCCCCTGCCAGTGCGAACTTCACCCCGTGACACGGTCGCCTGATCGTGAGTACTCCGATTCGGCTGTGGCACGGTGTGGACAGTGGGGCCCATGAGCACAGGAGGCGACAACTCGTGTCGACGCTGTTCATCGACGGCAAGTGGGTGGAGTCGAGTGGCGGCGCCAGGCGTGAGGTGATCAACCCGTTCGACCGGAGCGTGGTCGCCGAGGTGGCGGAGGGGACCGTGGCCGACGCCGAGGCGGCGGTCGCCGCGGCACGGCGCAGCTTCGACGAGGGGTCGTGGGCGCGGACCGGCCCGCAGCACCGGGCGGCTGTGCTGGCCCGCGTCGCGGACCTGCTGGCGCGCGACAAGGAGAGCATCGCCCGCACCGAGACGCTGGACACGGGCAAGACGCTGGTGGAGAGCCGGGTCGACGTCGACGACGTGGTCGCGGTGTTCCGCTACTACGCCGGCCTGGCCGCGGCGCTGCACCCGAGGGTCGTGCCCGGCGCGGGCCAGGACGTGCGCAGCCGCATCGATTACGAGCCGGTCGGCGTGTGCGCGTTGATCACACCGTGGAACTATCCGCTGCTGCAGCTGTCCTGGAAGATCGCTCCGGCGCTGCTCGCGGGCAACACGCTGGTGGCCAAGCCCAGTGAGCTCACGCCGCTGACCACCATCAAGCTCTTCGAACTGCTGGCCGAGGCCGGAGTCCCGGACGGGGTGGCCAACCTGGTGCTGGGCCCCGGTCGCGCGGTGGGCTCGGCGCTGGTCGAGCACCGCGAGGTCGACCTGGTGTCGTTCACCGGCAGCCTCGCGGTCGGGCGGTACATCATGCGCGCGGCGAGCGAGACGCTGACCAAGGTCGCGCTGGAGCTGGGCGGCAAGAACCCCAACATCGTGTTCGCCGACGCCGATCTGGACGCCGCGGTGGACCACGCGCTGACCGCGGCGTTCTTCCACGCCGGGCAGGTGTGCTCGGCCGGCACCCGGCTGCTCGTCCAGGATTCGATCTACGACGACGTCGTCGCCGAGGTGGCCCGGCGAGCCGACGCGGTGCGCCTGGGCAACGGATTGGACGAAGCCACCGAGAGCGGCCCGCTGGTCTCCGCCGAGCACCGCGCCAAGGTCGAGCGATACGTGCAGATCGGCCTGGCCGAGGGCGCGCGGCTGCTGGCGGGCGGCCGGCGCCCCGACCAACCCGAACTGCAGAACGGCTTCTTCTACCGGCCCACCGTGTTCGCCGACTGCACCCGCGAGATGACCCTGGTGCAGCACGAGACGTTCGGCCCGATCATCACCGCCGAGCGGTTCACCGACGAGGCCGCCGCCGTGGCCCTGGGCAACGACACCGACTACGGCCTGGCCGGCGGGGTGTGGAGCCGCGACCTGGCCAAGGCGCAGCGCGTCGCCGCCCGGCTCCGGCACGGCACCGTGTGGATCAACGACTACGGCCCCTACCTGCCCCAGGCCGAATGGGGCGGCTTCAAACGCTCCGGCATCGGCCGCGAACTCGGCCCGACCGGCCTGCACGAGTACTGCGAACCCAAACACGTCTACCACAACCTCGCACCCACCCCCCAGAACTGGTTCGCGAGGAACCGCTGACGCTCGTCGCCGTGGGCCTCCGACGGATCAGGTGTCGAGATGCCAGCCGTGCGCGAGGTGGTATGCGGCGCAGGCGTTGACGTCGAGCACGTACGAGGTCGCGGTGCCGCACTGCTGCGGGCCCGTGCCGGGGTCCACGGGCTGGCCGTGTCCCATCCCGGTCACCGTGTGCGTCTCCACCACCGCGCGCCCTGATCCGTCCCGGTACACCGCATGGGGGTAGCCCGCGACCGTGTCGGAGACGTCCGCCGTGGCGTCGGTGCCGTGCACGTTGGTCCACTGCTCGACGAGCTCACGCTGGTTCGCGGGCGCGACGGTGTAGTCCGCCGTGCCGTGCCAGATCGTCACGGTCGGCCAGGGCCCCCGGTAGGACGTCGCCGCGCGCACCTCGTCACCCCACTGCTGGGGCGTCAGGTTCTTACCGGGGTTCATGCAGGAGAACGAGTCGATCGCGGACGTCGCGCAGCCGTAGGGCAGACCGGCGACGACCCCACCTCCCGCGAAGGTCTCCGGGTAGGTGGCGAGCAGCACGGACGTCATCGCACCGCCCGCGGACAGACCGGTCGCGTAGATCCGGCTCGGCTCGTTGTCCGTCACCATCCGGCGGGTCATCTGGGCGATGGAACCCGCTTCACCCGCCTCGCGCGAGATGTCGCCGGCGTTGAACCAGTTGAAGCACTTGTTGGAGTTGTTCACGGTCTGCTGCTGCGGGAGCAGCAACGCGAACCGGTAGCGGTCTGCCAGCTGCACCCAGCCGGACGCGGTGCCGTAACCGGCGGCGTCCTGGGTGCATCCGTGGATGACGACGACGAGCGGTCTGCCCGCGGGCAGACCGTCGGGAACGTAGCGGAACATCTTGAGGTTGCCCGGATTCGTGCCGAAGCCGGTGACCTCGGAAATGCTCGCCGCGGAGGCCGTCGGCGCGGCCACCACCATCATCAGCAACACTGCTGCGAGTAAGCGTGCTCCCATTCTCCGGACGCTAGGACCGCTCACTGCGAGTGGCCATGGCGACACGCACCACACCGCTCGTTGACGGCGTGGTGGCCGGAGCCATTACCGCGGGCCGTGATCGGTCCTACGGTCTGCCGCGTGAACACCGTCGTTCCGTTGCTCGCCACGCTGTTGTTGGCCACTGCGGCTCCACCGGCGACCGCCGCCGAGAGCCAGCACTGCGGTGACCTCCGGGTCCCCGGTGCGCAACACGAGGAGCAGATCACCGTCCCGGACTTGACCACCGCGGGCGGGCAGACCGTACCGGCCGATTGGGCAGGCCTCACGCCTTCCTCGCTGCCGACCCCGACCGCAGTCCCCGGTGTGCAGATCGACGGGTACTTCCCCGACGACTCCACCACGAACACCAACCACGGGTGGAACCACGACTCGCAGTTCGTGATCCGGCTGCCCGAGAACTGGAACGGCGGCGTCGTCGTCACCGGCTCCCCCGGCGTGCGCAGGCAGTACGCGAACGACCGGGCGATCAGCGACTGGGTGCTGTCCCGCGGTTACGCCTTCGCCGCGACCGACAAGGGCAACACAGGAGCGGAGTTCTTCCGCGACG
>DASYMV010000215.1:0-17026 GCA_036008865.1 Pseudonocardiaceae bacterium
ACAGCAACCCGGCCCGGTCGATCCCGAACCGCTGCCCGCCGACCGTGGCACTGACCGCGATGCCGTAGATGACCAGCGCGGTACCGTCGTTGATCAGGCTCTCCGCGCGCAGCGTGGTGACCATGCGTCTGGGCAGCGCCCTGGCGATGACGCCGACCGCGGTGGCGTCGGTGGGCGCGAGCGCGGCGCCGAGCACCCACGCCGGCCCCCACGGCAGCCCGAGCGCGTGCGCGACCACCGCGACCGCAGCCGCGGTCGCGACCACCAGCACGGTGCTCAACAGCACGATCGAACGCAGGTTGCTGCGGATCTCCCGCAGCGAAGTCGTGAGGCTCTCCCAGTACAGCAGCGCAGGCAGGAACAGCAGCAGCATCACGTCCGGCGGGAGGCTGACGCCGCGCAGCACCGGCACGAATCCGAGCAGGACTCCGCTCACGAGCAACAGCACCGGCGGGGTGATGCGCCATCGACGTGCGACCGCACTGCTGACCAGAACCGCCAAGCCCAGAACGACGACTATCACGAGACCGAGCACGAGGTCCTCCCGCGTGCGAGGGATCCTCCCCATTCTGACGCAGACGCCGCTGCTCACGCAGTGGTCACCACGTCGCCGGGCGGCCGCAGGCCCGGCAGTCGAAGCTCGCGACCAGCGATCAGCCGCCGTTCGGCCGGTTCAAGCGGCCCACCAGGGCTTGCAGGTACTCGGCGGGAAGCGCAGGGTCCGCGTCCGAATTCAGCTCGTCGGAAAGCGCGGTCCAGAAGCGCAGCGCGGCGCGTTCCATCTCCAGACCGAGCTGGAGGGACACCATGCGGGGGGCGACCTCGGGCCGCTGCCCGAACCTGCGCTGCGTGGCCTCGTAGACCGCGATGCGCTCCTCGTGCTGCTTCACCTGCTCGCGCGCGAGTTCCAGCACGTTGCCGGGATCGCCCGCTTCGCTGAAGAACAGCTTCAGCTCGGCGACGTCGCGGATCTCGAAGTGCTCGTTGGTCGGCTCCGCGAGCCACTGCCGCAGCGCATGGCGGCCCTTCTCCGTGATGGTGAAGGTCTTGCGGCGCCGGCCGTCCTCCTCCAGCGACAGCTCCAGCAAACCCAGCTCTGCCAGGCGCTGCGGCTCCGAGTAGAGCTGGGCGTGCGGGAACGACCAGAAGTAGCCGACCGAGTGCCCGATGGCGCGCTTGAGGTCGTAGGACGTCGACGGGCCCCGGAGCGCGAGCATCCCCAGGACGACGTACGAGGTCGTGGAGAGGCGTACCGCTGACATGGTGGCAGACCTTAGCCGCGCGGGCGGCGCAGCCTTGCGGCGAGTTTGCGCAGAGCTGCGGCCAACCTCGCCCCTGTGGCACCGGCCACCAGTCGCAACGCGCCGGCGCCGGCGCCACCGCTGATCTCCGGCGCCTCACCGGACGTCGCGGCGTGCTGCACACCGTCGGTGAACTGCTCGAACATCCGCCGGCTCACGTCACCGGCCAGCGCGCGGCCGAACTGCGCGATGCGTCCGCTCAGGTACACCTCGGCTTCCGCACGCAACCTGGTGCCCTCCCCGGACGGCGAGGCGGTCAGCCGGATGTGCGCCTGCGTCTGGCCCGCTCCGGCGTCGGCTCCCTGTGCGAGCACGACCATGCGGTGTTCGGCGGCGTTGCGCTCGATCACGTGGGCCAGTCCCGCGAAGGAGAGGCGGATCGGGCCGAGCGACACCTTCGCGCGACCGCGGTAGTGCTCGTCGCCGAGTTCTTCGGTGAGTTCCGCACCTGGCAGGCACTTCGCGACCATGTGCACGTCGTTCAGCACGGCCCACACGTCCGGAAGCGACGCGGAGAGCTCGCTGGTCACGTCGACCCGGATGGTCGGCTCGCCGTCGGGCAGGACCACCTCGGTCGGCCCCGCGTGCGCGGTGACCTCCTCCGAAGCCTCTTCCCTGGCGTTCGCCGACCCGCCGGACCGTCCGACGAGCGCGCGCACACCGCAGTTGCGCGGGCCGGGAACACCCTCGGGGTGGTCCTCGGCGACTTCGGCGACCGCGTCGATGATGTTGCGGTAGCCGGTGCACCGGCACAGGACGCCGGAGAGCTCCTGGGGCAGCTCCTCCTTGGTGACCTCCGGCTTGTTCGCCAGGAGGTCGTAGGAGCTGAGCAGGAATCCCGGCGTGCAGAACCCGCACTGCAGCGCGTGATGGCGACTGAACGCCTCCTGCAGCGGGTGCTTGTCGTCCTGCGCGCCGAGGCCCTCGACCGTGACGATCTCCGCGCCGTCGAGCTGGACGGCGAACATCAGGCACGCGCGCGCCGCGGCACCGTCGACCAGCACCGTGCACATCCCGCAGACACCGTGCTCGCACCCGAGGTGCGTGCCGGTGAGTCCGAGGTGGTCGCGCAACGCGTCCGCCAGGGTCAGCCGCGCGGGCACCCGCAGCGTGGCGGGCGTGCCGTTGACCGTGAACGACACCTCGACCGGCTCACCCGCGGCGGCGCGGACCGGCCGCGGCTTCCCGCGTTCGGCGGGCGTGGTCTCGATGCTCATGAGCCGTCCTTCCTCGGACCGGCCAGCGCGCGGCCGTGCGCGTTGGCCAATTCCCGCGTACCCAGCACGACCAGCAGGCGCTTGCGGTAGGCGCGGGAGCCGTGCACGTCACCGGCGGTGTCGACGAGTTCCTCGGCCAACGCCGTCAACGACTCCGTCAGCGCCTCCTGCAATGCGCTGGGCTGCGCCTGCTGCACCGCTTGTGCCAGCACGTCGGTGACGTCGCGCGTGCGTGGCTGGTCGGAGATGCCGAACGCGGTCAGCACCGCTTCGCTGACCTTCTCCGGCGTGGCGCGCACGCGCACGGCGACGCCGGCGAGCGCGAAGTCCCCGTGTCGCCGGGCGATCTCGGCGAACGCGAATCCCTCGTCGGGTCGCGCCACCGGGAACCGCACGCCGGTCAGCACCTCGTCCGGACCCACCGATGTGGTCATCGGGCCGGTGAAGAAGTCGCGGGCGCTCTCGGTGCGAACGCCCTGCTGCCCGGTGATCTCGATCTGCGCGTTCAGGCAGCTCGCCACGGCGGGCAGCTCGGCCGCCGGATCGGCGTGCGCGAGACTGCCGCACACGGTGCCGCGGCTGCGCAGCTCGCGGTGCCCCACCCAGGGCAGCGCCAGCGACACGAGCGGCACCGACGACACCACCGGGTCCCGCTCCAACCTCTGCTGGCGGACGGTGGCGCCCACCAGGACGTGGCCGTCTGCCTTGCGAAGCGTGTCGAGCCCTTCGACGGCGTTGATGTCGACCAGGGTGGCGGGCCGGGCCAGCCGCATGGCCAGCACCGGCACCAGCGACTGGCCTCCGGCGAGCACCTTGCCCTCGCCGTCGGCGAGCTCGGCGAGGGCGTCGTCCAAGCCGGCCGGCCGGACGTAGGCGAACGGGGCGGCCTTCACGGTTGGATCACCTGCCCTCGAACTTCGGCTTGCGCTTGTCCACGAACGCGGCGACGCCCTCGGCGAAGTCCTTGCTGGCCCGCAACATCGAGTAGGCCTTCCGCTCCAGCTCGATGCCGGTGTAGAGGGGCCCGTCGATTCCCTTGTCGAGGACTTCCTTCGCGGTGCGCGCGGCGATCGGCGAGAAGCCGAGCATCCTCTCGACGAGCTTCTCGGTCTCCGCCTCGAGCGCGTCGGCGTCCTCGACGACCTTGGCGACGAGACCCCAGTCACCGGCCTGCTGCGCGTTGATCCGCTCGGCGCCCATCACGTGGTACTTGGCGCGGGACAGGCCGATCAGGCGGGCGAGCCGCTGGGTGCCGCCGCTGCCGGGGATCATGCCCAGGTTCATCTCCGGCAGCGCGAACTGGCTGCGAGACGTGGCGAGCCGGATGTCCGCGGAGAGCGCCAGCTCCAGGCCGACACCGAAGCAGTAGCCGTCGACGGCGACGATCACCGGCTTCGGGCTCCGGGCCGCTGCGGTCACGTTCTGGCCGAGGTCGGTGAAGTCGATCGGGTCCACCTCCATGAACCCGGCGATGTCACCACCCGAGGAGAAGTGCTTGCCCGCGGAACGGATCACCACCACCTTGACGCCGGAGTCCGCGTCGATCTCGGCGAAGCGGTCCGCCATCAGCTGGCGCATCTCCCAGGTGATGATCGTGTAGGGACCGTTGCTCAACGTCAGGTAGGCGACCTGGCCGTCGTGCCCGCGGTCGAGCGTGATCTCGCCTCCAGTCAGCGCCATTGCGGGTGATCTCCCTTCGGTTCGTGGTTCTGGTTGTCGAGCAGGTCCTGCAGGACACTGCCGTGCAGCGGTAGCCGGGTGATGTCCACACCAGCCGGTGCGAGCGCGTCGGCGACCGCGTTGGCGATGGCCACGGGAAGGCTCATGCTGCTGCCTTCACCGCATCCCTTCGCGCCGAGCCGGGTGAACGGTGACGGCGTCTCCAGGTGGTCGCTGTCCAACGGGTACAACGCTTCCGCGCTGGTCGGGCAGAGGTAGTCCATGAACGTGGCAGAGGTCGGCTGGCCCGCGTCGGAGTAGCGGAACTCCTCGTACAGCGCGCCCGCCAGACCGTGCACGAGCGCGCCGTGCACCTGCCCTTCGAGCAACGTCGGGTTGAGCACGGTTCCCGCGTCGTGCACCGAGGACACCTCGTCCACGGTGATCTCCAGCGTCTGCGGGTCGATCCGGATGCCGACGATCTCGGCCACGAATCCGTAGCAGAGGCTGGAGTTGATCCGGTCGTCCTTCGTCGCCGCCTTGGCCTGCGGCGGGGTGAAGGCCACCTCCTCGTACAGGCGTGCCGAGGTCCCCTCGGGCAGGGAGCCCGGATCCCAGTGCACGAGCCCGGTGGCGTGCCGGAAGGCGACCGCCCGCTCGGGGTCGTGCTTGTGCCGCACCTGGCCGCCCGCGAGTTCCAGCTCGTCGGCGTCGGCGTCGAGCAGTACCGCCGCCGCACGCCGGACGGTCTCGGCGATCCGGTCGGCGGCGTCGGCGAGCGCGCTGGTGAGCAGGGGCGCGAAGCGCGACGAGTAGCTGCCGGAGGTCACCGTCCACGGGGTCGTCGCGGTGTCCATCTCGACGACCGGGCGCACCTGCTCCACCGGAAGGCCGAGCCGGTCGGCGACGATCTGGCGTGCGACGGTGGCGTGTCCCTGGCCCTGCGGCACCGTGCCCAGCAGCACGGTGACGATGCCCTGCAGGTCGACGCTGATCCGCACGTGCTCGGTCGAGCCGGACTTGCCTCGTCCGGGCGTGCGGTCCTCGGACGGTGTCGCCAGGCCCACGTAGCCGATGTTCGTGCCCGACGGGTCGACGATGGTCGCCACGCCGATCCCGTAGTACTCGCCTCGCGCGCGGGCTTCCTCCTGCCGCACGCGCAGTGCCTTGTAGTCGGCGTTGCGCGTGACGAGTTCCAGGGCCTTGTGGAAGTCACCGGAGTCGTACACGCCGCCGGTCGGCGTCTCGTAGGGGAAGGCGTCGCTGTCGACGAAGTTGCGGTGCCGCACCTCGATCGGGTCGAGACCGCACTCGCCGGCGATCCTGTCCATCAGGCGCTCGAGCCCGAAGTACAGCTGCTGGCCACCGAATCCGCGGTTGAGGCCCGTGGGCATCTTGTTCGTCACGACGGCCCTGGCGCGAATCTGCACCGCCGAGATCCGGTACGCACCGGTGATGTTGCCGTAGCAGCGGTAGAGCGTGCTGGGCTCCGGGGGACGGAGGTAGGCGCCGACGTTGTCGATCAGATCGGCGCGCAGCGCGGTGACCACGCCGGAGTCGTCCACGGCGGCCTCGAAGCGCATCGCACGGTCCGCGCCGGAGGAGCTGGCGAGAAGGTGCTCGATGCGGTCCTCGGTCCAGCGCACCGGACGGCCGGCGTGCTTGCTCGCGAGCGCCATCAACACGACGTAGGGGTAGACACCAGCCTTGATGCCGAAGCTGCCCCCGATGTCGGCGGGGACGTTGAGGCGCAGCTTGGACGTGGGAATGCCCAGGGCACCGGCCATGACCGGGACCATCGTGAAGGGGCCGTGGAAGTTCGCCCACGCCGTGACGGCCGGACCGTCGCCCTCCTCCCGCCATTCGGCGACGACGCTGTAGCACTCCATCGGCACGGAGGAGTAACGCGGGAACGTGTACTCCGCGCGGACCACCTTGGCCGCCTTGGCGAACGCCTCGTCGACGCCACCGAAGGTGAACGTCCGGTCGGTGGCGACGTTGCTGTCCGCCGTCTCGTGCAGGCGCGGGGCGTCGTCGGCCAGTGCCGCGAGGGTGTCCACGACCGCGGGCAGCGTCTCGTACTCGACGTGCACGAGTTCGGCGGCGTCCTCCGCGCAGTAGCGATCGGTCGCGACGACCACCGCGACGGGCTCACCGACGAAACGCACCTTGTCGGTTCCCGTCGGCAGGTAGGGCATCGGCGTCTTCAGCGACAACGGGAACGGCCGCAGCGCGGCGGTGACCTCCTCCGGCCCGATGACCGCGGCGACACCGGGGTGCGCGCGGGCCCTGCTGAGATCGATGCTCTTGATCCGCGCGTGGGGGTGCGGGCTGCGCACCACCGCCGCGGTGAGCGAGCCCGGCAGCGGATCCATGTCGTCGAGGAACCGCCCCTGGCCGCACACCAGTGCGCTGTCTTCAATGCGTGCGGGACCGGCGCGGTGCTCCGCCTTGACGTCAGTCATGTTCTCGCCTCACCTACCGGGAGTTTCTCGGTTCCGCTCCGCGACACCCTGCGCCAGCGCGGTGTACTCGCCGGCGGTCAGCGTGCGGCGCAGGATCTTCCCCACGGCCGACTTGGGTATCGCGGGAACGATCACGACCCGCTTGGGCCGCTTGAGCGAAGGAAGCCCCGAGGAGCCGCGGGCGTACTCGAGCACCTGTGTGACGGCGTCGTCGGGTTGCAGCCCGTCGGCGGGAACCACGAAGGCCGTCACCGCGTGACCCCACCGGTCGTCGGGCATGCCGACCACCACGACGTCGCTGACCGCGGGACAGCGCACGAGCGCCGCCTCGATCTCATCGGGGTAGATGTTCTCGCCGCCGGAATTGATCATGTCGTCGACGCGGCCCGCGACCCAGAGGTCACCGTCCTCGTCGGCGGTGGCCAGGTCTCCGGTGAAGTACCAACCGTCGCGGATCGACTTGGCGTCCGCGTCGGGGCGGTTCCAGTAGCCGCCGAACGCCTCGGGGCTCGACATCGACACCGCCACTTGCCCCTGTTCACCTTGCGCGACGACGTCTTCGGGAGAGGCACCGGGCGTGGGGTCGACGAGGCGAACCCTGGAGAACACTCCCGCGCGTCCTGCGCAACCCGGCTTGGTGGCGACGTCGGGCGAGATCGTGAAGGTGTATATCTCGGTGCTGCCGAAGTGGTTGACGAACACCTCGGGCCGCAGGGCGTCGGTCAACTGCTCGGCGAGCGACGGAGTCATCGTGGCGCCGGCGTAGGCCAGTCGTCGCACCGACGTGAGGCGGCCCAGTTCACCGCTGCGCAGCAGCGACCAGTAGATGGTGGGGACCAGGTACAGCGCACCGACCCGTTCCCGCTCGATCAGTTCGAGTGACTCGGCGACGTCGAAGTGCGCCTGCGGGACCCACGTTCCACCGGCCACGACGCTGGCGACGAGGCTCCGCAGCCCCATCGTGTGGAACATCGGCATGACGCCGAGCGTGACCTCGCCAGGGCGGTGCTGCGTCTGCACCAGATGCGCGACCGCGGCGGAGTGCTCGGCGGAGTGGGTGCGCGGGACGCCCTTGGGCCGCCCGGTCGTGCCGGAGGTGTAGAGCATGACGCTGATGTCGGTCTCGTCCGCACTCGGAGGCAGGACGCCGTCCGGCTGCTCCGCGGCGATCCGCGCCAGATCGGCTGCCTCGCCGTCGACCTGGTCGAGGTCGCCCAGATGCGCGCGACCGAGGGTCAATCCCTTGAGCGACAACGCCTCTCCGGCCCGGTCCGACGTGGTGGAGTCGGTGACCAGCAAGCTCACGCCCGCGTCCTCGAGGCAGTACCCGAGTTCCTCCGCGCCGAATCGGGTGGACAGCGGGACCGACGTCGCGCCCAGCTTCTGCGCCGCGAGGTGCAGGCTCGCCAGGGGCTCCCCGCCGGCGAGCGAGAACGCCACCCGGTCGCCACGCCGGACGCCGAGGTCCGCGAGAGCCCTGGCGACCTGGTTCGTCCTCGCGTCCCACTGCCGATAGGTCATCGGCTCGGCGCCACCGACCGCTCGCCGGTTCGGAAACCGTTCTGCCGTCCAGGAGAACGCTGTTGCCAGGTCCACGGTCATCGCCTCCCAGCAGGTTCACGACCACCCTCTACATCCGAAACAGATGGTCTGAAACGGACCATACACCGCGGTTCCGGATGCGCAAGCCCGCCCGAACAATTCATCGGTCTTGTTTTCGCACGTCAAACGGATGTTCGGGATCGATCCATAGTTGTTGCCTATGGATCACGTAGGCATCTGCGCATCGCTCGTCACGAGCTGACGGGCCTCTAATCGAGCCGCTTCCGCCTGGCGAGAAGCGTCGGTCACACCGCCGACCGTCCAGCGACCGGAACTTCCCACGACCTTCCGGGGTACGCGCACGCCCTCCGTCCAGAGGCCTCGACGCGGCATGCACTCGAACCACTTCCGAATCGGCAGGTGCTCAACGATGACATCCACCGACCGCCAACCCGCCGCGGGCCGTCGCGGCAGAACGTTCGCCGCGGGGTTCGCATCCGTCGCAGGCTGGTCCTTCGACCTGTTCGACCTCTTCCTGGTGCTGTACGTGTCCGGCCCGGTCAGCCACCTGATCTTTCCCAGTTCGCAGCCGACGCTGAGCCTCGCCGCGGTGTTCGCCTCGTTCGCGGTCAGTGTGCTGCTGCGCCCCCTCGGAGCGGGGATCTTCGGCCACTACGCGGATCAGCGCGGCCGCAAGAAGACACTGGTCATCGTGATGACCGGCGTCGGTGTCACGACCGCGCTGATGGGTCTGGTGCCCACCTACGCCTCGGCGGGGTTGCTCGCTCCCGTGCTGTTCCTGCTTCTGCGCGTCGTACAGGGCGTGTTCGTCGGAGGTGTCGTCGCCGCGACGCACACGCTCGGCACGGAGAGCGTGGCCCCCAAGTGGCGCGGCCTGATGTCCGGTCTGGTGGGTGGAGGCGGAAGTGCGATCGGTGCCGCCTTGGCCAGCCTGGTCTACCTGGCGGTGTCGAGCGCCTTTCCCGGAGCGGAGTTCAACGTCTGGGGTTGGCGCTTCATGTTCTTCTCGGGATTGCTCAGCGCCGTCCTGAGCTACCTGGTCTTCCTCACCGTCGACGAGTCGGAGGAGTGGAAGGCGAACGCAGGCGCGAAGAAACCGCACATCTCGATGCGTGCACTGGTCACCGGACCGGAGCGCTCCCGGTTCGCGTTGAACCTCGCGCTGACGACCGGGGCGGGTGGCCTGTACTACCTGACGGCCGGGTATCTCCCGACCTTCCTCGAGCAGATCAACCACCTGGACGGGACGGTCAAGGGAAACGTGCTGCTCGCCGCGAACGGGGTCGCGCTCGTCGTGGCTCCGCTCGCGGGAATGGCGAGCCAGCGCTTCGGACGGCGCCGCACGATGATCACCGTCGGAGTGGCCAACCTGGTCGCTACGCCCCTGCTGTTGTGGCACATGTCCTCATTGGGTTCTGCGGACGTCGGTGCGATCCTGTTGAGCGTCATGCTGCTCGGACTGGTCACCGGAGGCGGCCACGCGCCGGTGATCGCATACCTGAACGAGCGTTACCCCACGGCGCTTCGTGCGCGCGGCACCGCCGTCTGCTGGAACCTGGGCTTCATGGTCGGGGGTCTCCTGCCGACCTTCGTCAGCCTCGCGAGCCCGGCGCTCTCCGACATCCCGTCACGGCTGGTGATGTTCATCGTCGCGGTCGTGCTGGTGTACCTGATCGCGAACATCCTCAGCCCGGAGACGCGCAGCACCGACGAGCGACTGGCACCGCAACTCGACGCGCGCGTCGAACAGGAGCTGACAGCCGAAGAACGAGTTTGAGACCGTCTCTCATCTGAGAAGGGATTTCCTTTGCAACACAACAACATCTCGGGCACGCCGGTGCTCACCGACCAGGTCGTTGTCGTCAGTGGCGCCACCGGGGAGATCGGTGTCGCGTACACGACCGCGTTCGCGCGTGCCGGAGCCAAGGTCATCGCGACCGATCTGGCCGCGACCGGGGAGGCCGGTGACCGGCTGGCCGAGATGGTCACCGCGAAGGGGCCGGGGGAAGCAGTCTTCGTCCCCGGCGACGTGACCTCCGACGCCGACGTCTGCCGAGTCGTCGCGACCGCGCGCGAGCGTTTCGGCCGGCTCGACGCACTGGTCAACAACGCCGCCATCTACCGGACGGCCGGTCTCAAGCGCCCGCTGACCAAGCTCCGCAACGAAGAGTGGGACCGGATGCTGACGGTCAACGTGCGCGGCACCTGGCAGATGATCAAGGCGGCCGTACCCGCGATGCAGGAGAGCGGTGGTGGTCGGATCGTCAACATCGCGTCTACCGTCGCACGGTCCGGTGCACCCGGCTTCGCGCACTACGTCGCCTCCAAGGCTGCCGTGGAGGGCCTGACCCGAGCGGCAGCACGGGAACTCGGTGAATTCGGCATCACCGTCAACGCGGTCGCTCCGGGGCTGGTGGACGACGAGGCCAGCAGGGACCTCAACACCGCGGAGTACCTGGGACAGGCGGCGAAGGGTCGCGCCATCGCACGCGGCATGGACCCGAGCGACCTGGTGGGCGCGGTGCTGTGGCTCTCCTCCCCGGCCAGCGGGTTCGTCAGCGGGCAGACGGTGGTCGTCGACGGCGGGCAGGTGTTCGTGTGAACACCGAGGACGCACGGCCTGTCGATCCGTCCACACTGGAACCGCTCGGACACGTCGCAGCGAGCACCCCGGCGCAGATCGACGAAGCGGCGGCAGCGGCGGCGCAGGCGCTGCGCGGTCGGTGGTCGCGGGACAGCCGGTTGCGCGCGACCGTGCTCGCCGAGTGGGCGGCAGCCCTGCGCGCGGAGACCGAGTCACTCGTCACCGCCCTCGTGGCCGAGACCGGGAAGCCCGCCGCCGAGGCACGTGTCGAGGTGGCCGGTGCGGTCGACGCGCTCAGCTACAACGCCGGTCTGGCAAGGCACATCTCCGGCCGGGCAGGACAACTGCCGGACGGCAACATCGCACACCTGGTTCGCGAACCTGTCGGGGTGACGGCGTTCATCGTGCCCTGGAACTGGCCGGTGCTGTTGCTCTTCCGGGATCTCGCGCCCGCACTGGCGGCCGGCGTCACGGCGCTGGTGAAGCCCGCGACCCAGACGACCCTGGTCACCCGGCGCGTGCTCGAGATCGGCGTGGACGCGGGACTGCCGCCTGAGGTGGTACGGCTCGTCGTCGGCGACGTGCGCGCCGGTCAAGCCGTCGTGGAGCACCCGCTCGTCCGCGCGGTCGCGTTCACCGGGTCGACGGCGGTGGGCGCACAGATCATGAAGCAGGCGGCAGGCGGGATGAAGCGCACGCTGCTCGAGCTCGGCGGCAAGGGGGTGGCCGCCGTGTTCGCCGACGCCGACCTCGATCTCGCGGTGCGGACCCTCGCATCGGCGGCGGTGATCACCACCGGCCAGATGTGCATGGCGTGCACCAGGATTCTCGTGCAACGCGAGGTGTTCGACGAGACCGTGGACCGTCTCCACGCGGCCCTGTCGGGGTTCGCGGTGGGCGACCCGCGCAAGCCGGACACCGTGGTGGGACCGCTGATCTCGGCGAGGCAGCGGGAACGGGTCGAGTCGTTCGTCGATCAAGCACGCACGCGCGGCACCGTGATCGGCGGGGAACGCGTGCAGCCGGACGGGCTGCCCGGTCACTTCATGACCCCTGCACTCGTCACGGGTGTCCCCGTCGACTCGCCGGTGGTGCAGGAGGACATCTTCGGTCCCGTGGTCACCGTCGAGCCCTTCACCGACGAGCGCGACGCGATCGCCCTGGCCAACGCCACACCGTTCGGTCTTGCCGCCTCCGTGTGGACGGCGGACGTGCACACCGCGTGGCGGGTCAGCCGGGACGTCGAGGCGGGCACGGTGTGGGTGAACGGCTACAACCGCTCCTACCCCGAGATGCCCAGTGGTGGCTACAAGTCCTCCGGCGTCGGACGCACGCGCGGCATCGAGGGTCTCGAACAGTTCACCGAGATCAAACACGTGCACTTCAGCGTGCCCGAGCGAACTGCGGAGGACATGACATGACCACTGTGGACAATCCAACGTGGACCGACGAGCGCAGCCTGCGGTCCTGGATCGCTCTGCTCGCCGAGCGCGGAGAGTTCGGCGAGGTCTGCTCGAAGATCGAACCGGACGAGACGATCGGCGCGGTGCTGGAGCGCGCCGACGGACGGTGCGCGGTGCTCTTCGGTGACGTCGCCGGGGCGCGGTTCCCCGTCGTCGGCAACGTGGTGAGCGGTCGTGAGCACCTCGCGCTCGCGATGGGCTGTGACGTGGATGAGCTCGCCGACCGGTACGCGGACGCGCTGGAGCGGCCGGTGCCGTGGCAGGAGTTGCCCGCCGAGGACGCTCCCGTGCTGCGCAACCGCCTGAGCGGAGATCGGGTGCTGTCCACGATGCCGCTCGCGGTCCAGCACGAGCACGATGCCGGCAAGTACTTCACCTCCGCGCTGCTGTGCGTGCGCGACCCGCGGTCCGGCATGATCAACCTGTCCATCAACCGGATGCTGGCCGTTGGCGAACGGGAGTTGCGCGTGCTGCTGCTCCCCGGTCGGTTGCGGCAGATCTTCACCGAGGCCGAGGAGCAGGGCCGCGACCTCGACGTCGCGATCGCGGTCGGCGTCGACCCACTGCTGGTGCTCGCGAGCCAGGCCCCGGCGGATCGCGACCTCGACGACGTGGCCGTCGCCGGAGCGTTGCACGGCCGAGCCGTCCCGGTGGTGCAGGCACCGACGATCGACGCACTGGTCCCGGCGAACGCGGAGTTCCTGATCGAGGGGCGGATCCGTGCCGGCGTGCGCGAGCCCGAAGGGCCGTTCGGCGAGTTCCCCCGCACGTACGGCGCGGGCGGACCGGCGCCGGTGATCGACGTGGTGGACGTGTGGCATCGCGACACCCCGGTGTTCCAGACGATCCTCTCGGGAGGGCGTGAGCACTTCCTGGCCGGTGGTATCCCCCGCGAGGCGGCGTTGCTGCGCGGTCTGCGGCGTGCGGGGTTCGACGTGGCGCAGGTGCGCTTCCCCGAGGGAGGTTCGTGCCGGTTCCACGCCGTGATCTCGATTCGCGGCGCCGCGCCCGGAGTGGCGACCAACGTCCTGCTCGCCTCGTTCGCCGTCAACCCGGTGGTCAAACACGCCGTGGTCGTCGACGACGACGTGGACGTCTTCGACGACGAACAGGTCGCCTGGGCGGTGGCGACCAGGGTGCAGGCCGATCGCGACGTGCTCATCGTGCCGAACAGCAAGGGGAGCCCGCTCGACCCGTCGTCGGACCGCGGACTCGGGGCGAAGATGGGCATCGACGCCACCGTGCCCGCGGCCGAGCGCGAGCGCTACGCGCGGATGCGTCCGCCGGCACCGGGGGACGAGCTGTTGCAGCGGTACCTGCGCGAAGCCGGGCTGTCGTGAGCCGGCGGTTCGTCGTCGCGATCACCGGCGCTTCCGGTGCGGTGTACGGGATCCGCGCGCTGGAGATGCTCAGGGAGCTGCCGGACGTCGAGAGCCACCTGATCCTGACCCGGCACGGCCGGGCGACGGTCCGGTACGAGACCGACCGCACGGTGGAGCAGGTGATGCAGCTCGCCGACGTCGTCCACCGCGACGGCGATCTCGGCGCGGCGGTGTCGAGCGGTTCCTTCGCCACCGACGGCATGCTGATCGCGCCGTGCAGCGTGAAGACCTTGTCCGGTATCGCGAACAGCTTCGACGAGACGCTGGTCGTGCGCGCCGCGGACGTGGTGCTGAAGGAACGCCGCCGGTTGGTGCTCCTGCTGCGGGAAACGCCCTTGCACGCAGGCCACCTCCGCCTGATGAGCGAGGTGACCGCGGCAGGCGCGATCGTCATGCCACCTGTGCCGGCGTTCTACACGCACCCGGTGACGATCGACGACATCGTCGACCACACGGTCGGCCGCGCGTTCGACCTGCTGGGACTGCCGGCGGCGGGTGTCGAGCGGTGGACGGGAGATCGCCGAGAACGCGTTCCGGCCCCATGACGACAGCGCCGAGCACGTCGTCGTGGACCCGAGGCGCACCCATCACTCGCGGCCGGGCAAGCACCGGCCCGCGGTGGATTCGAGCAGCAGCTCGAGAAACACCTCGGCCGGTGGCGAGAGAGGCTGCTGAGAACGCCAGACGACGCCGAGCTCCCGGACCGCGTGCTTCTCCGCCAAGGGCACCGAAGGCGACTCGGACGCCACCGCCAGGCGGGGCAGCACGGAGACTCCGATACCCGCGTCGACCATGCCCCACACGACGGCGAGCTGTCCGGTCTCGACCACGACTCGCGGTGTGAAGCCCGCACGTGCGCAGGTCCGATCCATCAGCTCCCGCAGACCGGTGCCCGCCGTCATGCCGACGAACCCCTCGTTCGCCAACTCCCCCAGCGGGACCTCGGGCCGGCCTTCGAGACGGTGTCCAGGGGGCACGAGCGCGACCATCGGTTCCCGGACCAGCGTCCTCGCGCTCAAACCCTGGCGCGGCCCCGGCATGCGGATCATCGCGAGGTCCAGCCGGCCTTCGTGCACCATGCGCTCCAGCTCGACCGACTGGTTCTCCTCGACGAGGACGACCTCGATGTCCGGGTGTCGTCGTGTGAAGCGCGCGAGGACATCGGGCAGCAAGCGCGCCCCGATGCTCGGCAGGACACCGATTCCGACGCGTCCGCCGCGCAGTTCCCTGATCTCCTCCGCCCGCTTGCCGGCCTCACCGATCTCGAACAGGGCTCGCTCGGCGTGCCGCAGGAAGGCTTCACCGGCGGCGGTCAGCGCGACGCCGCGGCCGCGCCGCTGGAACAGCCGCACACCGAGTTCCTGCTCGAGCTTGCGGACCTGGACCGACAGCGAGGGCTGCGCGAGATACAAGGAGTCCGCAGCTTTGGTGAAGCTGCCCTCGCGGGCGACCGCGACGACGTAGCGGAGCTGATGCAGTTCCATGTGCCTCCCGCGGCACTCTAACCGTGCTCGTTCTGCGCCGGGGAGGGCAGCTGCGATCCTGTCGGGTCGAGACGGCCGGTGGCGGCGGGCACGTGGGTGCGGGCACGCCGATCACGTCCGTGTCCCCGAGGTCTCGAGCGGACTGCTGTCACGAGTTGGTGCAGAGTGGACACATGGAGATGCCTCTGCTCAGCCCCAGCGCCGTGTTCGGCATGGCGAGGGCCACCGTCGGGTGGGCCGTGGAATCGGCGATCACCGTGGCCTCGGTCCCAGGCCGCGTGCTCGGTCTGCTGAACGCCGCCGAGTCGTTGATGACGAGGATCGACGACGTGGTGAACCGCGCGGATCAGCTCGTGGGCCGCACCACCGTGATGGTGGGCGAGGTCGAGACCGTGGTCGCGCAGGCTCGCACCGTCGCGGCGTCAGCCGACGGCGTGGTGGTCGACGCGGGCAAGGTGGCGAGCAACGCCTCCGCCTTGGTGACCAGCGCCGGTCGCACCGCGCACTCGGCGAACGAACTGGTGGGCATCTACCAGCCCCTGGCCACCAGGGCCGCGCCGCTCGTGCGGCGTTTCGTCGAGGAGCTCTCGCCGCACGAGGTCGAGGCGGCCATCAGGCTCGTCGACGAGCTGCCGGTGCTGACCGAACACCTCACGTCCGACATCCTGCCGATCCTCGCCACGCTCGATCGCGTCGGACCCGAGGTTCATCAACTGCTCGAAGTGGCGCACGACGTCCGGCAGGCCATCCTCGGCATCCCCGGCTTCAACTTCCTCCGCAAGCGCGGTGAGGACAAGGCCGACGGAGTGCCCACGAATTAGAGCAGCCAGTCCTCGTGAGCGGCGGTCATCCGACGTTCAATTCATCCTGGACTGAACTTGTTGACGCATTCGAGTCCAAGTACCGCAGAATTGCGAGCCGTGATCAGACCCGTTCTCGGAGGAGCCCTGTCCGGATCTTCACTCCGGCAAGCTGCTCGACGTCCAGCATCCGCAGGACTCGGGCGATCACGGGGCGGGGGTTCAGCAGGGTCACGCTGCCTCCGTGATCACGAAGCCCTTCGGTGCCACCGACGATCGCGCCGTAGCCCGCCGCACCGAGGAACAGCAGTCCGGTGAGGTCGAGCACGAGGTGATCGGTCACGGACGAGGCGGCCGCGAGCGCGCCGCGCAGCACCGCGATGTTGGAGGAGTCGGCTTCACCGCCCAGCGAGAGAACGCCGTCGCTTTCGGCGATCTGCAGCAGGTCGTCCTGGATGTTGCGGAAGTGCGCCGCAGCGCTGCCCTCGGCGTCGAAGCCACCGGTCGGTGCCCGGTCGTAGAGGCAGAGACTCGCAACGGGCTTGGTGCGGCAGTACCTCTCCATCGCGAATTCGAAGCTCAGGTAAGCGGACGCCGGAAGCAGGCCGAGCGCATCCCGTGCCCACCCCACGAACCTGACTCCGCGGTAGCCCTCCTCCAGCGCCCGGTCGACGAGATCCGCTTGTCCCTCCGGCGGGTAGAACTCGCGGAGCGACATGAGCAGAAGGCGTCGCTCGGCCAGTGCCGCCTCGGTGGCGACACCGGCCTCTCCGAGCAATGCGGCGAACCACGAACGTCCAGCGGCGATGTTCGGATCGCCGCATATCACCCTTTCGCCGTTCTCCAGCCCGTGCAGCACCCACTCCGCGACGCGCCAGCGCGTGTCGTCCTCGAACTTGGACAGCACCATGAGGTGACCGGTCAGTTCAGACGACGGTGCCTGCACGACTGGTCGGTGCGACATCCGACTCACCTCCCCGGGGACCCTGACATCTCGCTCACCACGACTGTGCCCCTCGACGGGGAATAACCCCAGCACCGATCCGATTTTGGTGCGGTCAGGTGGATCGTTGGCGCAAAGATTGCACCAACAGCACATGGTGGAGAT
>DASYMV010000216.1:0-11514 GCA_036008865.1 Pseudonocardiaceae bacterium
GCGGTCGGTCCTCAGCGGCGTCGGGGTCGACACCGACGCACAGTTCTCGGAAGTGCGCGGGAAGTTGCGAGCACACCGTTGACCGCGCTGCCGGTTCCCCGACCAGCACCACCAAGCGCGCACCGACGTGCTCCACCAGCTTGACGATCTCGTCGGCAACGTCCTGCACGCTGTGCCGGACGAGGTCGTCCACGCGTCCGGCGGTCGGTCGCGGAGTGAGCGCATCGTCCGAGCCGACCGTGGCGACCGCGACGGGGTTCCCGGCGTTGTCCATTCCGCACAGGTCCGCGCCCACCTCGTCGATGTGCACGACGAGGTGCGGCAGTAGCGGCTCGACGAGTTCCACCAGGGGAAGCAGGTAGGGCACAGGAGAGAACCGTGCGATGGAGCCGCGCGGGCGCACGGACAGGTCGCGGTCGAGCAACACTTCGCCACCGCTGGCGACGAGCGCGCGTCCGGCCGGGCTGGTGTCCGCCCGTCGTGTGTTCAGCCGATGCTCCAGCGCCGACAACGTCGTCTGGTCGGCGTCCTGTGCTTCCAGTTGGTCCGCGAGGGACCGCCACCGCAGGCTGACATCCGCCGGTGTGTCGGACGTGGCGAAGTAGACCGAAGCGTACGGACCACCCGCCAGGACGATGTCGCGCAGTGAGGTGGTGTCCATGGCGCCGCTCCCTGTTCTTCCTTCCCCTGCGATACCCACCGCGTGTTTCTGCAACACATCGGGACCAAATTGCGATTACCTGGTGTAGCCGGCGAGTGGAGGGGACACGTCATGACCGCGATGCGACGGGACGATCCGACGCCACCGGAGCTGTACTTCGGCGGAAACGGCCTCTGGGCGTCGGTGGACGCTGACGACGTTCACCAGGGCGACGAGTGGGTGTGCCAGGACGGTGACCGCGACGAGGGCTTCGACCCCGTGATCGTCCGCAGCGTCGACTGACGTCTCAACCTTCCTCCACCAGGTCCTGACGCAGCTGCGCCAGGGACTTCGCGAGCAACCGCGACACGTGCATCTGCGAGATGCCGACTCGGAGGGCTATCTCGCTCTGCGACATGTTCCCGAAGAAGCGCAGCACGACGATGCGGCGTTCCCGCTTGGGCAGCCCGCGCAGCATGGGCTTGAGGGCTTGGTGGTTGTCGACGTCCTCGAGCGCCGGATCCTCGGCGCCGACCATCTCCGCGAGAGCGTCGTCGAGCACGTCGGGTTCGGCGACCTGGCGGGCGTGCAGTCCCTCGTACACCTCGTCCACGCCGATGGCGAGCTGTACGGCCACCTCGCTCGGCGTGGGCGACCGCCCCAACCGATGCCCCAGCGCGACGGACGCGGCGTCGATCGCCTCGATCAGGTTCTTCAGCCTGCGTGGCACGCGCAACGCCCAGCTCAGGTCGCGGAAGTGGCGGCGCAGTTCGCCGAGGATCGTCGGCACCGCGAAGGACATGAAGTCTGATCCTCTGGTGACGTCGAACCTGTCCACGGCGTGGATCAGGCCGACTACGGCGACCTGCCTCAGATCTTCGAGACTCTCACCACGCTCGTCGAACCGCTCCGCGAGGTGCTCGGCCACCGGCAGGTAAGCGGTGACCAGACGGTTGCGCAACGCACACCGATGGGACGGCGGCGCGGTCGCGAGTTCCCGGAACAACGGCTCGACGGACTCGTAGCGGACGGAGCTCACGTCACGTTCGCCCTTCGTCGCCGCAGTTCCACGTGCAGCAACTGCCCAGCGGTCCGTGCCCCGTCACGTTTCACCCCCAGACGCTCGACCCAGGTGAGCGCCGAGTGGCTCAACGCGCTGATGAGCCGCCAACACAGCGAACTCGGCTCCGGAACCCAGACCGAACGGGAGAGGACGGTAGCGCTGAAGCGCAGTTCCGAGAGGTCGACGTGGCAACGACAGCGAATCTCCGCACCGTCGACCGCCCTGCCGATCAGGAGTGAACAAGCCTCGTCGACCGCGAGTTTCACGTCCGCAACGGTCTCCGGGTCGAAGTTCGCCCGGATCGCCATGGTCGTCGCCACGGTCCTCACGACCGACAGGTGAGCGGGACTCGCGTGGATGCGGATCTCCACGTCCTGCATCCACGCGGAGTCCCGCTCGGGGCTGCCCACGGACTTACAGCGCGTGACGCCCGGTCGCCTGCCCGTCAGCAGGTGTCTCACCGACCTGGGGCGAGCGCGCCACATCGCCTCGCCATTCCCCGGTCTCGGTTCCCCGGCTCTCGATGAACTCCTTGAAGCGCTGGAGATCACCGTCGATCCGGTGCTCGACCACGCCCAGCGCGGCACCTGCCTTCTCGGTGATCGTCTCGGGCTCGTACTCCATCTGCAGGTTGACCCGCGTGGCCCAGCCGTCGAGGCGGTGGAAGGTCACCACACCACCGTGCGGGGGGCCGTCCACCGTGTGCCAGGCGACGCGCTCGTCGGGGTGCTGCTCGGTGATCTCGGCGTCGAACTCCCTGCTGACACCCGCGATCTTGGTGACCCAGTGGGTGCGCGTCGGCGTGATCTGATCGATCCGCTCCACACCGTCCATGAACCTCGGGAAGGACTCGAACTGCGTCCACTGGTTGTAGACGGTGCTCACGGGAACCTGGACGTCGACCGACTTCTCGATGGTCGCCACACCGAACCTCCTCTTCGATTGACCGTCACAACCCGAGTACCCGTGGTCGCAACGAGCCACACATGAGCGGGGTCCCGTCAGATCACAGTGCGGTGTCGCACTCCTTCGACGTCGTGCTCGACGCCCCAGCTGGGGATCCGCCGCGGATGGATCCGGATGATCTCCCGGCTGAGGCCTCGTGGAGGAGGCTCTACATCGGACGGAGCCTCGGCCTTCCCGCGGATCTCGACGTCCCTCACCGTCCAGGGGTGCAGGAGGCGATGTCGTCGACGACGAACGCGGCCTGTCACGGTGCGACCTCCAGTCAGGTGGAGGTCAAGAGGCGTGCGGGCGGCGCGACCACGAGAGCAGCTCGTTCGCACCGCGAGTGTTGACGACCCGGTCCACGGTCACGCCGCAGTCCTCTGCGCGAGCGCAACCGTAGGCCAGCCAGTCCAGTTGTCCGGGTGCGTGCGCGTCGCTGTCGATGGCGAACGCGCACCCCGCCCCGAGCGCGAGCTGGATGAGCCTGCGCGGAGGATCCAGCCGGTCAGGCCGGGAGTTGATCTCGACCGCGACGTAGTTGTCCGCACAGGTGTCGAAGACCGCCTCCGCGTCGAACTGGGACTCGGGGCGCCCCTTGCCTCTCACGAGGCGGCCGGTGCAGTGGCCCAGCACGTCGACGTGAGGGTTCTCCACCGCGGTCAGCATTCGCTCGGTCATCTCGGCCATCGGCATGCGCAGCTTGGAGTGAACGCTCGCCACCACCACGTCGAGCTGCGCGAGCAGGTCCTCGGACTGGTCGAGCCGGCCGTCGTCGAGGATGTCCACCTCGATACCGGTGAGGATCTTGAACGGGGCGAGCTCGGCGTTCAGGTCGGCGACGACCTCCAGTTGCTCGCGCAGGCGGTCCGCGGTCAGCCCGCCGGCGACCGTCAGGCGTGGAGAGTGGTCGGTCAGCGCGATCCACTCGTGCCCGAGGTCGCGCGCCGCCTCGGCCATCTCCCGGATCGGACTCCCGCCGTCCGACCAGTCCGAGTGCGTGTGGCAGTCGCCCTTCAACGCAGCACGTAACTTCTCGCCGCCGACCGGTTCCGGTTCGGCGATCTTCTCGAAGTACTCGGGCTCGCGGCCGTTGAGCACGTCCATGATCACGCCCGCGGTGGCCTTCCCTATACCGGTGAGCTCGGTGAGCGTGCCGCGTTCGGCTCGCTTCGCGAGGTCGCCGGCGGGCAGGTCGTCCACGATCGCCGCAGCGCGCCGGAAGGCCCGCACGCGATAGGTGGGTTCGCCCGCGCGTTCGAGCTGGAACGCGATCTGGCGCAGGGCCCACGCGGGATCCATGTGTCCTGTGTACCCCTTCGGGGCAGAATATTCAGATGGGCACCCCGGAGGAGGTCAGGTCCCCGATCGTCGGCGTGTTCGACCGGTCCGTCGCCACGTACGACCGGGTCAACATCGACTTCTTCCAGCCCATGGGTCGTGAATTGGTCCAGCGCACTGAGATCGGGCCGGGGGAGCACGTGCTCGACGCGGGTTGCGGCCGTGGCGCGGCCCTCTTCGCCGCGGCTGGGCGGGTCGGTGAGTCGGGGTCGGTGATCGGTGTTGATCCCGCACCGACGATGGTCGAACTGACAGGAGCGGAGATCCGGACACGTCGTCTGGTCAACGCCACTGTGCGACTCGACGACGCTGAACGGCCGAACTTCCTTCCGAGCTCCTTCGACGTCGTGATCGCGAGCCTGGTGATCTTCTTCATGTCCGATCCGCAGGCGGCGTTGCGCCACTACGCCACGCTCGTGCGTCCTGGTGGACGCGTCGGCTTCAGCAGCTTCGGCGCGGAGGACGAGCGATTCATCGAGGCGCTCCGCGTGATCGCGCAGCACGTGCCCGACGCGGCCTCGCGAGGACATCGGCGTAGGCACAGCCCGTTGCGCGACGAGTCCTCGATCCGCGATTTGCTCGACCGGGCCGGGTACCACCACGCCACGATGTCCGAGGCGGCCTTCTCCAGCCGATTCCGCGACCCCGAGCACTGGTTCGAGTGGACCTGGTCGCACGGCGGCCGTGGACTGCTCGAACGGGTACCGGCCGATCGGCTCGCAGACGCCACCGCAGCGGCGTTCGAGGTGATGGAGCAGGCTCGCGTTCCCAGCGGGGGATTGGTGCTCACCACCAGGGTGCGGTTCACCGTGGCTTGGCCGGATGCGCACCGCGGCTCCTGACCGATGTGGTCGCAGGTGGTGAGGAGGGGCGCAACCCTGCTCACCACCCGCCATCCGCGACGTGGACTGATCAGCCGTTGTCGGAGGTGATGACCGCGAACTGGGAGCCCTGGCCCCCGCTGAACGCGTTCAGGTCCGTGATGATCGTGTCGACGGGAGCGTAGTTGTTCAGTTCCCCGCTCGCGCACGGGCCGGAGCGGTCCTGCTGGGTGCCCTCGAGGATGCCCAGTGCGGAGTGGTCGACCTGGCTGAACAGCGGCCCGCCGCTGTCGCCCGCCCTCGCACAGATGTCGGTGTTGATGCCGACGTCGGTCGACAGCACCCGGCCGCAGCGCGTGCCTGGCCGGTAACCGTCACCGGCGCCGCTGTCGACCGAATCCGGGTACTGGACAGCACTCGAGGCGGACCCGGTCGCGCAGGCGATCCAGCCCGCCTTGATGTCGGTCAGTGCGTGCGTCGTGGTGATGTACTCGTCGGCCGCGACCGTCTGGTCGCCGCACGGGGTGTCGGCGTCGCTGTCGAGGCCGCCGTTGCGGCAGAACTTCAGCACCCGGTTGTGGCCGGGTTGGTTCTCCAGCCACGTGTTCGCGGTGGCGTCGTCGACGTAGGGCAGCGCGGCGTAGTCGTACGGGTAGGAGTTCTTCTCGACACCGTGTTGTTGCAGCACATCGGTGCCGTTGTGCTGGGTCGGCGTGTCGTTGTGCTTGGTCGCCATGCAGTGCCCGGCGGTCAGCACCCAGGCCTTGCCGGGGAAGCCGCCACCGGTGGAGCGCACGTTGAAACCGCTGGTGCAGCCACCCCAGCTGCCGTCGTCCCGCTTCATGTCCAGCCGCAGGCCGCCCCGCATCGGACCGTAGTTCGTGCAGTACAAGGGGTGGCAGTAACCCACGTCGACGTTGGGCGTCGACATCGGCTTGGGCTTGGCCAGCGTCCGCGTGACCACGACGCCCGGCTCCGCGGCGATCGCCTTCTGCGCCTTCGCGGCCTCGGACGACTCGCGGTCGGCCGTCGTGTTGAACGCCTTCTCGGCGGCGACCCAGTTCCGCTCCCAGACCACGACGCGGTTGTCCGCCTCGCTCACCACGGGCAGGTACACCGCGTCCGGACCAGCGCCCACCTGCGAGGCGATCCGGCTCTTCGCCGCCGTGAGGCTCGCCAGCGAGTGCTGCACGGCGCGAGTCCGCACGTGTGCGCGGTCCGACATGGCCTGCACGTACTTCTGTGCCGACGCGGGCTTCGTCATGGCGATGACGAGCGTGCCGCCGTTCTCCTGGTCGAGCCACATGCCGCCGTACTCCGCGCCGACGTCTCGGCGCAGCAGCCCGTCGAGCTTCTGCGCGTCGTTCTGCAGTTCGAGCCGGCGCAGCGCCTCCTGCTCGCTCACGCCGTAAGTCTTGACGAGGTAGTGCACGGACTCCCGGACCGAAGCCGGGTCGAGCGAACTGTGCAACGACGGCACCGCCGCCACACCCTCCGCCGGACTCACCGCGGCGGTTGCCGCAGCGGCCACAACGGCGAACAGGACCCCCAGGCCCCTGGTTCTGCCCACGACATCTCCTTCACGCGAATGGATGATCAACCGTTGCATTCAACAGGTGCGCGATGCCGTGTGTCCCCGGAACACCCACCTCGTCGTTCGTCGTGGAAGCCGCACCACTCACCCTCTCGGGCGAACAGCTGTCTCTTCGCCGGCGGGAAGAGCGCAACTGCACGGAAGATCCACGACTGTCAAGTGCTTGCGCCCGGTGCTCAGTGGCGAGTAGGCGTTGTCAGGGCCCGACCGGGCCGTCGGGACGCCTGCGGTCCCGACCCGGGCCGATGGGGGCCTGTGAGGGCGTGACGTCAACCTGCTCACCGACGACCTGCGGCTCGACCCGCTGTCCGGAACCGCCGTGCTGAACGGCCTGCGGGTGCGCGCAACGCCGGCAGGGCGGTGGAGGACACCGCTGAACAGGACACCGCCGACCCCGACGACGAGGAGAGCTCCATGCCATCTGCACTCTCGGTGAGCGACGTGCGCACCATCGCAGCGTTGCCGTTCCTGGCCGCACAGGTCCACGACGACCGCGTGGCCTGGCGCTACCGGCACGACGGTGTCTGGCGGGACAAGACGTTCACCGAGGTGGCGGAGTGGGTGCGGGAGCTCGCCTCCGGGCTGGTCCTCGACGGTGTCCGCTCGGGTGATCGCGTGAGCGTGTTGTCGGAGACGAGGCCGGAGTGGTCCGCCGCCGGGCTCGCGATTCTCGCCACGGGCGGCATCGTGGTGCCGATCTACCCGAGCAGCTCGCCGGAGGAGATCGCCTGGATCCTCCGCGACTCCGGCGCGACGATGGTGATCTGCGAGAACGAGTCGCAATGCGCCAAGGTCGAGTCGGTCCGCGACGAGCTGCCCGAACTGCGCGCGATCGCGGTCATCGACGCCGGGGAGCAGAAGCGGCCGACGCTCGCGGCACTGGCCGACCAGGGCAGGACCGCACCGGTCGTCGATGAACTGGACGCGCGCCGTGCGGTGATCGATCCGGACGACCCGACCATGATCATCTACACGTCGGGCACCACAGGCCCGCCCAAGGGCTGCGTGCTCACCAGCAACAACTGGATCACCTTGTGCCGGCTCACCGAGGAGACGTCGCACAACGTCCCCGACGACGTGGTGTACCTGTTCCTCCCGCTGGCACACGTGTTCGCGCAGATCATCCAGTTCGCCACCATGCACGGGGGCGGCACGCTTGCCTTCTACGGCGGGAACGTCAAGAACATCGTGCCGGAGCTGGCGGAGGTGCGGCCGACGTTCCTGCCCTCAGTGCCGCGGATCTTCGAGAAGATCTACACGATCGCCACCGCCGCCGTCCCGCCGGAGAAGCTGGAACAGGCCGTGCGACTGGGCCTGGAAGTGCGCAGGCGCCGACGTGAGGGTGCGCCTGTCCCCTCCGAGATGGCAGCCGCGTTCGAGCAGGCCGACGCGATGTTCGCGCAGGTGCGTGAGGTGTTCGGCGGGCGGCTGCGCCAGGCCTTGTCGGGTGCGGCACCGATCTCGCGCGCGGTCCTGGAGTTCTTCCACGCCGCGGGTGTGCCCGTCCTCGAGGGTTACGGCATGTCGGAGTCGACCGCTGTCGGCACCGTGAACACCCTGGACCACTTCAAGATCGGCTCGGTCGGGACGTACGGCCCGGCTGGTCTGCAGGTGAAGATCGCCGAGGACGGCGAGATCCTGCTGAGCGGTCCGCACCTCTTCGCCGGGTACTGGAACAACCCGCAGGCCACCGCGGACGTGCTCGTCGACGGATGGCTGCACACCGGCGATCTCGGTGAGATCGACGACGACGGGTTCGTCACGATCACCGGGCGCAAGAAGGACATCATCATCACCGCGGGCGGCAAGAACATCGCCCCCGCGAACGTGGAGAACGCGCTGCGCCAGTCGCGGTGGATCTCACACGCGGTGGTGTTCGGCGACCTGAAGCCGTACCTCGTCGCTCTCATCACGCTGGACGAGGACGAGATCGTGCCCTGGGCGCGCGAGCGCGGCCTGCCCACGGAGGTCGCCGAACTCGCCGCGTGCCCCGAGGTGCACGAACTGGTGCAGGGAGTCGTCGACGAGGTGAACTCGCACTTCTCCACCGTCTCGCAGGTGAGGAGGTTCCGGGTTCTCGGGCGTGACTTGTCGCAGGAGGACGGGGAGCTCACTCCGACCCTGAAGGTGAAGCGGAAGGTCATCCACACGTTGCACGAGAAGCTCTACGACGAGATGTACTCCTGACGTCTGGCGTTGGCGGTGAGGTGGTACCCGGAGTCGGGGCGGCCCAGGCCGTCCCGACTCGTCACCACAGTCCACAAGCGACGTGCCGGCATGGCGCGGGGTTCGTCCTCGTGTCAGTGCGCGGCGGTGCGCGGTAGCGCAGGCCGACTAGCGCGCATTGGGCTCGGGATTCTTGCCGGGCCGTGACAGGAACTCGAAGTCGCAGCCTTGGTCGGCCTGGGTGATGTGCTCCTGGTACAGCGCGCCGTAACCGCGCTCGAACCTCGGTTCCGGTGGCGTCCACCGGGCCTTGCGGCGCGCGAGTTCCTCGTCGGGCACCTCGATGTTCAACGCGCGTGCCTCGACGTCCAGGGTGATGACGTCACCGTCGTGCACCAGAGCGAGCGGTCCGCCGACGTGTGCCTCGGGCGCGACGTGCAGCACGCACGCGCCGTAGGACGTGCCGCTCATCCGTGCGTCGGACACGCGGACCATGTCGCGCACGCCTTGCTTCAGCAGCTTGTCGGGGATGGGCAGCATTCCGTACTCCGGCATGCCGGGACCGCCCTTGGGACCAGCGTCGGTCAGCACGACGACGGAGTTCTCGGTGACGTCGAGACCGGGGTCGTTGATCCGCTCCTGCAGATCGCGGTAGCCGTGGAAGACAACCGCAGGACCGCTGTGACGCAACAGCTTCTGCTCCGCGGCGATGTACTTGATCACTGCGCCGTCCGGCGCCAGGTTGCCGCGCAGCACCGCCACCCCACCCCTCGTCGCGAGTGGACGGTCGACCGGACGGATGACGTCGTCGTCGTGCACCAGGGCCGCGGACAGTTCCTCGCCGAACGTGCGGCCGGTGACGGTGATGCGGTCGAGGTGCAGCAGGTCCGTCAGCTGGGCGAGCAGTCCCCGCAGACCGCCCGCGTAGTAGAAGTCCTCCATCAGATATCGCCCACCAGGCCTGACGTTGGCGAGCACCGGGGTCTTCCGAGCGATCCGGTCGAAGTCGTCCAGCGTCAACGGCACCTGACTGCGTCGGGCCATCGCGATCAGGTGGATCACCGCATTGGTCGAGCCGCCCAGTGCCATCACCGTGGTCACCGCGTCGGCGTAGGCCCGTGAGTCGAGGATCCCGCTCGCGCGAAGGTCTTCCCACACCATGTCCACGATGCGCCGTCCACTCGCGGCAGCCATGCGGTGGTGCGCCGAGTCGACCGCGGGTATCGACGCCGCACCGGGCAGCGTCATCCCGAGCGCCTCCGCGGCCGAGGTCATCGTGGACGCGGTGCCCATGGTCATGCAGTGTCCCGGCGACCGGGCGAGACCAGCCTCCAGCTCCGTCCACTCGCACTCGCCGATGACGCCGGCTCGCTTGTCGTCCCAGTACCGCCACATGTCCGTGCCGCTGCCGAGGACCTCGCCGCGCCAGTGCCCGCGCAGCATCGGCCCTGCCGGCACGAAGATCGTCGGCAGGTCTGCCGTGGCCGCGCCCATCAGCAGTGCCGGGGTGGTCTTGTCACACCCACCGAGCAGCACCGCCCCGTCGACCGGGTAGGAACGCAGGAGCTCCTCGGTCTCCATCGCGAGCAAGTTGCGGTACATCATCGGCGTCGGTTTCTGGAAGGTCTCCGACAACGTGGCGACCGGGAACTCCACGGGGTATCCGCCCGCTTGCCACACCCCGCGGGCCACCTGCTCGGCGCGCTCGCGCAGGTGCATGTGGCACGGGTTGATGCCGCTCCACGTGTTCAGGATCGCGATCACCGGCTTGCCGAGGTGCTCCTCGGGGTTCAGTCCCAGCTGCCTGCTGCGCGCGCGGTGGCTGAACGCGCGCAACCCCTCGCCGCCGTACCACTGGTGGCTGCGCAGGTCCTCCGGTCGTTTCACCGCAGGCCCCACGACGTCAGCACCTCGCCGACCTTCGTACGTTCCGCTTCTCCCAGGGGACGGCTCGGCGGCCGGACGTCCCGTCGGCACAGTCCCAGTTGCGCCAGCGCTTCCTTGACCACGGAGACGTTGTTCGCCGATTCCGACGCCGCGCGCAACTCCTCGAACGGACGGATGAGTTGCCAGTCCCGCATGGCAGCTGGGTAGTCACCGCCGGACAGCGAGGCGAACATGCGCAGCGAGATCTCCGCGCTCACGTTGGCGAGGCCGGAGGTGAACCCGCTCGCGCCCACGGCGAAGTAGCCGGGCGCGGAGCGCTCCGCAAGACCGGCGATCCAGACGAACCGGTCCGCCCCCGCATCTGCGGCCACGGAGGCGAAACGCACCGGATCGGGCACGGCGTACTTGACGCCAACCACGTTGGGGCTCGCGTCCGCGAGGCGGGCGAGCTGCGCACCGCCGACCCGGGGGTTGCGCACGTAGAGCACGACGCCCAGCTCCGGCACCGCATCGGCGATCGCCCGGTGGTAGTCGACCCAGCCGTCGAGCGAGACGTACGGGTGCACCGGCTGGTGCACCATGATCGCGTCCGCGCCCGCGTCGCGTGCGTACCGGGCGGCCGTGGTCGCGGTGACGACGTCATGGCCGACGCCGCACACCACTGCCGCACGCGACGCAGCGGCCTCGATCGTCAGGTCGACGGCACGTCGGGTCTCGGCCGATGTCAACGCGTAGAACTCGCCGGTGTTGCCGTTCGGCGTGACGACCGGGATGCCGCCGCTGACCAGCCGATCGACGAGCTTGGAGCAGGACGGCTCGTCGATTCCGCCGTCCTCGGTGAACGGGGTGACGGTGATCGCCACGACACCTGCCAGCTTGCGGGACAGCTCCTCAAAGGCCATGGGGAAGCTCCTCCAACACTCGGTCCGCGAAGGTTCGGATGTGGCGTCGCAGCAGGGCCGCCGCGTCATCGGCCCGGCCCGCCTCGGCTGCGGCGAGGATCGCGCTGTGCTCGGCCGCTTCTGCGTCCCAGGTCGGGCAGATGCCCCAACCCGCC
>DASYMV010000217.1:0-12662 GCA_036008865.1 Pseudonocardiaceae bacterium
ATCGAGAAGTGGAAGCTGCCGGAGGCCTGGTGGGTGCCGGCCGAGCTGACCTTCCAGCTGACCGTGTACGTGCCAGGCGCGAGCTCGTCGTTCAGTCCCGCCCGGATGCGATTGCGCTGCGGGTCGGTGGGTTCGACCAGGTCGTCGTCCGCACGCGTGAAGTGGTCGTCGAACACCTGGACCGCACCGGCCGCGACTTCGACCGGCTCACAGAGCGGCGACCGTCACCGGCAGGTCTTGCCCTTCGGCCGTCCCGCACAGACCTGGTTCAGCACCAACCACATCGACACCGGCAACTGCGCCGGCACGAGCAGCGACAGCAGGCGAACGGCACGAGCGGATGAATCAGGCGCGAGGTGGTCCGACGACCCTCGCGTCGGTCGAGCAGGTCTCGAAGGCGACGCGGTGCCCGTCGGGCCGCGTGAGCGGGGTGCACACCTCGACCAGCCGGCCCTGCGCTGCGCACGACTTCGTCCGGCACATCCCACCGCCCGAATGTCCGCTCGCAAAGCCGACACGGTTCGTAGTTGAACCCTCACCACCAGCACCCCGCCTATTGGGGGTCGTCCCCGAATCCGGCAGGGGGCATCGTTGTGCTGGAGCCGCCGGGCTTCCCCGCCCGCCGAGGAGCTGGACACGATGATCCGAGTCCTGGTAGTGGACGACCACGAACTCGTGCGCACCGCGGTGTGCAGCCTGCTCGAAGACGCCGGCGGGTTCGAGGTGGTCGGCAGCTGCGCCGACGGCCAGGAGGCCGTCGACGCGGTTGATCCGCTCAAGCCGGACGTGGTGCTGATGGACCTGTCGATGCCCCGCATGGGCGGGCTTGAGGCCACCCGACGGCTCGTCGCCGCGCATCCCGGTCTTCGCATCGTCATCTTCACCTCCGCCGTCGACGGCCGGCAGGTGCGCGAGGCGATGGCTGCCGGCGCGGTCGGTCACGTCTTCAAGACCGCGCGCGCCGACATCCGGTGAACTCCGATCCTGTGAACTGCAGCCGGGAATGCGCACCGACAACGTGACGAATGATCACACGAAGGCGTTCTCGTCGACGCGCCGGACGATTCGGGTGCGAAGCGCCTTCGCCGCCGCGACTTCGCGTCGCTGCGGCGGAGGCGCCTGAGTCCCTCTCACGCCGCTGGACGAGGCGATCCCTACCCTTCCAGAAGCACCTGGCGCAGGGCGGCGAGCACGAGCTCGGCGCGGTTCAGCCGGGCGTTGTGGCCCATCAGCCCGATCCGCCACACGGTGGTCGCGTACTTGCCCGCGCCCGCACCGATCTCGATGCCGTATTCGTTCAACAGCCGCGCCCGGACCCTGGTCGAGTCCACGCCCGCGGGCACGTGCACGGTGGTGAGTTCCGGCAGGCGGTGTCCCTCTGCTGCGAAGAGCAACAGCCCCATCTCCTGCAGCCCGTCCTGCAACCGCTGCCCAGCGATCCGATGCCGCTCGAACACCGCGGGCAGACCCTCGTCGAGCACGCGTCCCAGACCTGCGTGCAGCGACGCGACCATCGCGACCGGTGCGGTGTGGTGGTAGGTGCGGCCACCCGTCGAGCCGCCCACGTAGTCGCCGATCAGCCCGAGGTCGAGGTACCACGTCGGCGGCTTGGCCACACGCCGCTCCCACGCACGTTCGGACATGGTGAACGGCGCGAGCCCCGGTGCGACACCGATGCACTTCTGCGTGCCCGAGTAGGCGAGGTCGACGTTCCAGTCGTCCACGGCCACCTCGATGCCCGCCAGTGACGTCACGCAGTCCGCCAGCAGGAGGGTCCGGTCGCCACGCGCCCGCAGCGCAGTGCCCAGCTCACCGATGTCGCTGCGCACGCCGGTCGAGGTCTCCGCGTGCACCGCCCCGACCAGCACGGGCTCCGGGTGGGCGGCGAGCACCCGCTCGACGTCGATCGGCTCGCCCCACTCGTGGTCCACCCGGAACACCTCGGCGCCGTAACGCGACGCCACGTCGCACATTCGCTCACCGAACAAGCCGTTGACCGCGACGACCACCGGATCACCCGGTCGCACGATGTTGGCGAACGCCGCCTCCATGCCGATCGACCCGGTGCCGGACAGCGGAAGGGTGCGATGGTTGCGGGTACCCCACACGACGCGGAGCCGATCACAAGTCTCGTCGAGGATGCGCAGGAACTCGGGGTCGAGGTGGCCGAGGAGTGGAGCGGCCAGCGCCGCCGTTGCCTCGGGGTAGGGGTTGCAGGGGCCGGGCCCGAGCAGAACGCGGTCAACCAATGCCATGTGAGCGCACCCTACGCGACACGATCAGGAGGACAATCGGTGTCGACACGCAGCCGCGGGGTACCCGGCGTGTCAACAACAAGGGGTGAGCGCATGCCACTCGGACAGCGGGACCTGATCGTCGTGGGGGCGTCCGCAGGAGGGGTCGAAGCACTGCGCAGCTTCGTGGCGGATCTGTCGGAGGATCTGAAGGCGGCGGTCGCCGTGGTTCTGCACCTGCCAGCGGGTGGCACGAGTGCGTTGCCGGCAATCCTCGACCGCTGCGGGCCACTTCCCGCGATCAGCGCTCGGGACAACATGGTTCTCGAGCCCGGCCACGTGTACGTCGCTCCCCCGGACCACCACCTGCTCGTCGACGACGGGGTGCTCCGCCTGTCTCACGGCCCGACCGAGAACGGTCACCGTCCCGCTGTGGACGCGTTGTTCCGCTCCGCCGCGGTGGCGCGCGGCCCCGGGGTCATCGGTGTCGTGCTGTCCGGAGCGCTCGACGACGGAACCGCGGGGATGGTGGCGATCGCGAACCGCGGAGGACTGACGGTGGTGCAAGATCCGCGCGATGCGTTGTATCCCAGCATGCCCGAGAGCGTGCTGCGCCACCTCGAGGTCGATCAGATCCTTCCCGCCGCACAGATGGGCGAGGTCTTGCTGCGCTACGCCGAAGACCCGGTGGACCCGAGCGAGCCCCCTGCGCCGTCGCCCCTGCTGAGAATGGAGATACACGTGGCCGGCCAGAGCACGGGCGCGAACGAGCAACAGGTGCACGTGATGGGCTCGCCCTCCGGATTCAGCTGTCCAGACTGCGACGGCGTGCTCGTCGAACTCGATGCCGAACGCAAGCGCTACCGGTGCCGCGTGGGTCACGCGTGGACGGCGGACGCGTTGCTCGACGCGCAAGCGGTCACCCTGGAGAGGGCGTTGTGGACCGCGCTGCGCACGCTGGAGGAGAAGACGAGCCTGGCGCGTCGGTTGCGTTCCGAAGCGGCCGTCAAGGGCCGTCACCTGCTGGCGCAGCGGTACGAGCGAACAGAGGAGGAGTCGGGCCAAGCCGCTGAGGTGCTGCGCGGTCACCTGTTGTCAGGCGCGTTCAACGGACTGCGCGTGGAGAACCTGTCATGACCACTCGTGAAATCGGCTTGACGACTCGCCAGGAGGACGGCTGTACCGTCGTACGGCCGGCCGGACGCCTGGATCTGTCGACGTACACCAGTTTTCGCGACAGCCTGCTCAAGTACGCCGCCGAGGAACCACGAGCCGTCATCGCCGAACTCGGCGACGAGTTCGAGATAGCGAGCCCGACCCTTGCCACGGTGTTCTCCGTCGTCTGGATGCGGGTGTCGGAATGGCCGGGGGTGCCGGTGATGGTGGTGAGCGAGTGTGATCGACACAGCGCTGCCCTGACCAGCAGCGGAGTGGCCCGGTTCGTGCCGCTCCACGGCACCGTTCGGGCCGCTCTGGACGCGGTCGGCCAGCCCGTGGAGCGACGGCGGCACGAGGTGACGCTCCCCGCCGCGGCGGTGTCCAGCCGATTGGCACGGGAGTTCGTCCGCGGCACGTGCCGGCGCTGGGGAGTGGAGGCCGTTGTCGACGACGCCGCGCTGATCGCGAGCGAACTGACCGAGAACGTCGTCCAGCACACCTCGTCCGCACCGGTGCTCAGGGTCGAACTCAGAGGCGACAGGTTCACCGTCGCGGTCCGCGACGACGACCCGCGGTCTCCACAGGCCCGCGAACTGACCACCGACCGGGTGGGTGGCCGCGGCATTCCGATCGTGGAGGCAATCAGCCGCGCCTGGGGATGCTCACCCGCGGCGCATGGCGGCAAGGTCGTCTGGGCCGTGCTGGCACTGCCCAGCAGTCGCCGATGGATGTTCAACCGGACGGAGCCGCACGAGTAGCGTTTCACCGTGACCGATCGCCGGACGCAGCCTGACGAGGACTTCGAGGACGTTCTCGTCCACCTCAAGGAGTCACGGGGCTTCGACTTCACGGGCTACAAGCGCAACAGCCTGATGCGCCGGGTGAAGCAGCGGATGAGCCAGGTCGGCATCGACGGATACGTCGACTACATCGACCTCCTCGAGGTGAACGCCGATGAGTTCGACGCGCTCTTCAACACGATCCTGATCAACGTCACCGGGTTCTTCCGCGACCCCGAGGCGTGGGAGTTCCTGCGCGACGACGTGATCCCCGCGTTGCTGGCCGAGCGCGCACCGGACGACCCCATCCGGGTCTGGAGTGCGGGCTGCGCCTCCGGCGAGGAGGCCTACAGCCTCGCCATGATGCTGGCCGAGGCGCTCGGGCCGGACCAGTTCAAGCAACGCGTGAAGATCTACGCGACGGACGTCGACGACGACGCACTGGCCCAGGCTCGCCAGGCGAGCTACGGAGCGCGAGAACTGCAGGGAGTGCCCGAGGATCTCGCGTCGAAGTACTTCGATCAGCAGCGTGGCAGCTTCGTTTTCCACAAGGATCTGCGCCGCTCGGTCATATTCGGACGCAACGACCTCGTGCAGGACGCGCCGATCTCGCGCATCGACCTCCTGGTGTGCCGCAACACCCTGATGTACTTCAACCAGGAGACCCAGGCGAAGATCCTCGGCCGGTTCCACTTCGCCCTGGCTCCGCACGGAGTCCTCTTCCTCGGCAAAGCCGAGATGCTGCTCAGCCACGGCCGGTTGTTCGACCCCGTCGAACTGAAGCGCCGCATCTTCCGCAAGACGACCAACGGTGACTTCGGCGCCACGCGCTTCGTCACGCACGCACTCGTCAAGGACCGGCACATCGACGTGGACGGACTCGACCAGTTGCGGGAGCGCGCCTTCTCGGCGAGCCCCGTCGCCCAGGTGGTGGTGACGGACGAGGACGTGGTCGTCCTGGTCAACCAGCAGGCCGAGACGACCTTCGGGCTGTCCAGGAGGGACGTCGGGCGCCCCCTGCGGGATCTGGAGCTGTCCTACCGCCCCGTGGAGCTGCGCGGGTACATCGAGCAGGCGCGGGCCGAGCGCAGGGCTCAGCGCATCAAGGAGGTCGAGTGGCAGCGGTCGCCCGGTGAGCCGCTGTGGTTCGAGGTCCACGTCAACCCGCTCGTCAACCCCGACAACCGCGTTGCCGGGGTGTCCGTCGCCTTCCACGACGTGAGCGCCGCCCACCGGTTGCTGGAGGACCTGGAGTACGCCAACCGGCAACTGGAGACGGCCTACGAGGAACTCCAGTCGACCAACGAAGAACTCGAGACCACCAACGAGGAACTCCAGTCCACTGTGGAGGAATTGGAGACCACCAACGAGGAGCTCCAGTCGACCAACGAGGAACTGGAGACCATGAACGAGGAGCTCCAGTCCACCAACGACGAACTGCAGACCATCAACGACACGCTGAGGCAACGCAGTTCTGAACTGGATCAGGTCAACGAGTTCCTCGAGTCCATACTGACCTCGTTGCGCGCGAGCGTGATCGTGATCGATCTGGACATGCGCGTGCTGGCCTGGAACCTCGGCTCCGAGCAGCTCTGGGGCGTGCGCCGTGACGAGTCCGAGGGCGAGCACCTGTTCAACCTCGACATAGGACTGCCGATGGTGGAGCTGCGCCAGGTCGTCCGCCAGGCGCTCACCGATCCGGCCTACACGACCGAGATCAAGGTGGCGGCCGTGAACCGCCGGGGCAGGGAGGTCGCGGTCCGGGTCATCTGCAGTTCCCTGCGCGCGAACACGGGCAAGCCGAGCGGGGCCATTCTCGTGATGGAGCAGCAGGAGTAACCGGTCAGGGTTGCAAGACCGCCGGCGCTTCGTCCCCCACCACCGTGCGGCCGGAGTGTGCCACCACCGCACGCCGAGCACGGCCTTCGTCCCCCACGACGATCCGCACCGCGTACGGCACGAGGTCGCGGCCTCGCCGCCACAGCCACGGCACACCCTTGACCACCAGCCACCCGACGTGGTGCAGGGGTGTGACGCGAGCACCACCGGTGCACTCCGAGCTCACCGGCACCGGCACGTCGAAGCCCGCCTCGGCCAGTCGCTCGGCGAAGGCGGCGGCCAGCATCCGGTGGCCGAGCTCCGAGGGGTGCAGGCGGTCGACGCTCCACGTGCTCAGTTCGTACGCGCCCGGCAGGCGGTGCAAGTCCACGCATCCGATGCCGTGACGCCCGACCACCGCGTCGGTCACCTGGTTCAGCTCGTCGATGCGCGCGGTGAGCGCCCGCCGCAGCGGGCCGGGAAGCCGGAACACGCGGCTGTGGTCGTGATAACGCGCGGTCACCACCGTCGTCCCGATCGCGCACAACTCCCCCACCACGCGGTCGAGGTCCTCGTGCAGCCGCACCGGGTCGAAGTCCGAGCGCAGCGTGTCGTTCATCCCCGCCACCAGGACGGCGGCGTCGGGTCGCATCGCCAGGGCCGCGCCGAGCTGCCGCTCGCGGACACACCTGATCCGCGCGCCGGTGAAAGCGAAGTTGTGATAGGTCACGTCGGGGAACGCCCCGGCCAGCAACGGGCCGAACCCGCGCCATCCGCCACCGGGCAGCGGGTCACCGATGCCCACCGTCGTCGAGTCTCCGAGAACCACCAGGCTCCGCACCGCTGTCGCCATGCGGACCAGGATCGGTGTGCCGGGCTCACTCGCGGTGATCGCGGCGTGTCCGCACGGGAACAGCTCAGCGAAATGCTGGGTAAAGCGGAAGCTCGGTGGCCGCGGGACGGTAGCGGTCGACCAGGGCGCCGACGACGGCCTCGGCGTGCTCGGCGGCCTGCTGCACGCCCAGCGCGGCGGCGGCGTCGCGGAGCCGTGACCAGCGCGCGATCAGCACGGTCGTGCGCCGTGGCGCGTCGAGGTGGAATTGCCCGGAGATGTCGAACGACCGCAGGTCCGGCAGACCGCGCCAGGTCGCCAGCCACACCCACAGCAGCTGGGCCTCCAACAGCCTGGGGAGGAACACCGCGTCGTCGTCCAGGTCGGGCCAGACGGAGGTGACCTCGGCCCGCCAGGCCGCGATCATGGCCTCGGACATGCCTGCCGGCAGCCCCCACGCGCACCAGCAGGACGGGAAGGGAACGCGGAAGCAGGCGGCGTCGAACACGATGTCGCGCACACAGCCGCCCTCGAAGTCGAGGAAGCGCACGCCCTTGCTGGTGATGAGGTGGTTGTCCGGGCACGACGTGGACGGGCTGAACGCCCGGCGCCGCGAAGTCGTGAACGCGCGACCGGCTTGCGCGGCGTAGTCGAGCGCGCCGCTCGACGTCGGCACGCCGAGCACGGTTTCCAGCAAGCTCGGCAAGCCCTCCAGCGCGGCGTGGAGGTCCACCGCGACCGGGTCCTGGCAGCATTGGCTGCCCTGCCGCCGCATCAGCGCACCGAAGTCGGCGTCCCGCCCGGCGGTCGTCGCGTGGAGGCGGCCCATCGCGTGCGCCCAGGACAGCAGGCCGCGCTCGGCGGCCCTGGCGTCGCATCCCAGCAGCTTGTCGGCGAGCCGTGGGGCTCGCCCCAGATCCTCCAGCACCACCAGGCGCTTGCGGTTGTCCTGCGCGAAGAGCTCAGGCGTGAGGCGTTCGCCGGAGGGCAGCGCGGTCAGCAGTTGGTGGCCGGCCGCCTCGTGCGCGAACGGGTCGCGGTCCGGCGCGGCCGGTGGGTAGCGCTTCACCACCAGCGTTCGAGGGAGGGAGAACGGAGTCGAGGCGACCTTGACCCGGACCACCACGGATCGTCCCGTGCCACCGAGATCGACCGGGTCGGCAAGCCGTACCCGCGCCCCGAGCCGGGCGGTCAACACCGACTCCGCGGCCGCCACCGCGTCGAGCACCTCAGGGGAAGCAGCGTCGTCGACATCCGGTGGGCCGGCGGTGATCTCCACGCTCATCGCCTCCGACCCTACTCCAGTTTTCTGCGCCCGTTCCACGTTTCGGGCACCCCCGGGGCTCGTGACGCACGTGGGCACCTGACCCGCCCACCAGTGCACTGCTAACGGCTTGCACGCGCTTGAAGTTGCGCGAGTTCAGCCCTTGGACAAGGGCCTACCAGCGGCGGGTACTGGGCGTCGACGGCTGCGCACAGCCAGTACCAGGGCCGAAGCGATCACGATACCGATCAAGTTGATCACCAGCTGCAGCAGCGACAGACCGCAGCGATCCCACTCTCCGAGAATCGCGGCGACCACCGCGTAGCCAGCGGCGGGCACGGTGGTGACCGAGATGAAGACGCCGACCAGGGCCGCGGACTTCGCCGACGTCATCGACAGCATGCCCGCCGCGCCCGCCAACAAGGCGACGATCAACGAGAACGGACCGACCTGGAACACGAAGTCGACGTCGTGGCCGGCGAGCGCCGTGCTCCGCTCGATCAGTCCGGTCGCGGCGAAGAGGAGCACGACGAGCCCTGTGATCACCATGGCGATCGGGAAACCCGCGCCGAGCGCCAGAGCCGCCTGGCGAACGAGGTCCCGGCGACGACGGACCAGTCCCACGGCGAGTGCGGCCAGCGGTCCGAACTCGGGACCGACCACCATCGCGCCGACGATCGTGATCGCGGAGTTCGTCACCACGCCCACGGCGGCCAGCAGGCACGCGATGGTGAGGAAGGACAGGAACGTCGCGTTGAGCCGGGATTCCTCGCCGGTGCGTGCGACGAGTTCCTGCCACACCACGGCGTCCGCGGCGTCACCGGGCGCCAGTTCTTCCGCCCGGTCCGCGGCGTCCGACAGCGCGGTGTCGATCTGCTCCAGCGTCAGGCCGCCGTCGCGGTCGACCCCCAGTTCGCACAGGGAGGCCACCACTTCGTCGGTGGCCTCCCTGGCGACATCTGCCTCGACGACGTCACCGGGGGGTTCGACGGCCACACCGCGCAACAACACGATGTGCGTCGTGCCCTCGTGGGCCTTGAGCGCGGCCAGCACGTCGTCCGTGCGGCCGGGGGGACAGACCGCCCGCAGGTGGAGCAACCGACTACGACGCCGGGTTGACGGGCTTGGCGTCGACGCCGGCCTCCTTGCGCTGCTGCGCCGTGATCGGCGCGGGCGCGGCCGTCAGCGGGTCGTAGCCGCCGCCGCTCTTCGGGAACGCGATGACCTCACGGATCGAGTCGGCACCGGCGAGCAGCATGGTGATGCGGTCCCAGCCGAACGCGATGCCGCCGTGCGGCGGGGCGCCGTAGGAGAAGGCATCGAGCAGGAAGCCGAACTTCTCCTGCGCCTCCTCCGGCGAGATGCCCATGACCTGGAAGGCGCGCTGCTGCACGTCGGCGCGGTGGATGCGGATCGAGCCACCGCCGATCTCGTTGCCGTTCAGCACGAGGTCGTAGGCGTAGGCCTTGGCGTTGCCGGGGTCCTCCTCGAACCGGTCGATCCACTCCGGCGTCGGCGAGGTGAACGCGTGGTGCAGCGCGGTCCACTGGCCGCCGCCGACCGCGACGTCGTTGTCCGAAAGCTTGGCGGTGGCCTCGAACATCGGGAAGTCGACGACCCACACGAACGCCCAGGCGTTCTCGTCGATCAGGCCGACGCGGTGGGCGATTTCGACGCGCGCGGCGCCGAGCAGGCCGCGCGCGGAGTCCGGATCGCCCGCGGCGAAGAAGATCGCGTCGCCGGGGTTCGCGCCGGCCGCCTTGGTCAGGCCCTCGCGCTCGGCCTCGGAGATGTTCTTGGCGACCGGGCCCGACAGGGTGCCGTCCTCGCCCACGAGCACGTAGGCGAGGCCCCTGTGGCCGCGCTGCTTCGCCCAGTCCTGCCACGCGTCGAGCGTGCGACGGGGCTGGCTCGCGCCACCCGGCATGACGACGGCACCGACGTACGGGGCCTGGAACACCCGGAACGGGGTGTCGGAGAAGTAGTCGGTGAGCTCGGTCAGCTCGAGGTCGAAGCGCAGGTCCGGCTTGTCCGAGCCGTACTTGGCCATGGCCTCGGCGTAGCTGATGCGGCGGAACGGCCCGGTGACCTCGTGGTCGGCGAGCTCGCGCCACAGCGCCGAGATGATCCGCTCGCCGAGCGCGATGACGTCGTCCTGCTCGACGAAGCTCATCTCGATGTCGAGCTGGGTGAACTCCGGCTGACGGTCGGCGCGGAAGTCCTCGTCGCGGTAGCAGCGAGCGATCTGGTAGTACCGCTCCAGACCGCCGACCATGAGCAGCTGCTTGAACAGCTGCGGCGACTGGGGCAGCGCGTACCAGGAACCGGGACGCAGCCGGGCGGGCACGACGAAGTCGCGGGCGCCCTCGGGCGTGGACCGGGTCAGCGTCGGGGTCTCGACCTCGACGAAGTTCTGCTCGTGCAGCACGTCACGCGCGATGCGGTTGGCCTCGCTGCGCAGGCGCATGGCACGCGCCGGGCCGTTGCGTCGCAGGTCGAGGTAGCGGTGCTTGAGACGCGTCTCCTCGCCGACCTCGAGGTGCTCGTCGAGCTGGAACGGCAGCGGGGCCGACTCGTTCAGCACCTCGAACTCGGTGACCAGCACCTCGATGTCGCCGGTCGGGAGCTCGGGGTTCTCGTTGCCCTCGGGGCGCCGGGAGACCTCACCGGTCACCTTGACGACGAACTCGGAACGCAAGCGGTGGGCGCGGTCGGCCATCTCGCCCTCGCGGAAGACGACCTGGGCCACGCCGGAGGCGTCCCTCAGATCGATGAAGATCACTCCACCGTGATCGCGCCGACGCGCCACCCACCCGGTCAGGGTGACTGTCTGCCCGGCGTGCTCGGCCCGGAGCGTCCCGGCCTCGTGCGTGCGCATCACGGGTGCTGCTCTCCTCGTGTTCATTGCGGGGTCGATAGCTGTCGATCGACAGGTCGTCAAGGCTAGCCAACAGGCCCACCAGTCCCGCCAGCAGGTTTCCCGATGCGGCGGAGGACAACCCGTCGATCCGACTGATTTCAACGCGTCCGAGTGCCGATCTGTTCCGATTCAGACGGTTGTGGCCCCACGAACACGGATGGCCCCGGCAACAAGCCGGGGCCACCTGTGACGTCGTCGCGTCAGGGAGCGACGTAGAGCAAGCGGTTCGGCGAGCCGGTACCGGGGCTCGTCACCTTGTTCTTGGTCGAGGAGTTGATCAGCGCGGTGGCCACCTGAGAGGGCGTGGCGCTCTTGTTGCTCTGCAGGTAGCGGGCAGCCGCGCCGGCCACGTGCGGGGTGGCCATCGAGGTGCCGCTGATGGTGTTCGTGGCCGTGTCGCTGGTGTTCCAGGACGACGTGATCGACGAGCCCGGCGCGAAGATGTCCAGCAGCGACCCGTAGTTGGAGTAGCTGGCGCGCGCGTCGGTGTTGGTCGTGGCGCCCACGGTGATCGCCTCCGTCACGCGGGCGGGCGAGGACGTGGAGGCGTCGGCGTTGCTGTTGCCCGCCGCGATGGCGTAGGTGACGCCGGAGGAGATCGAACGGCGCACGGCGTCGTCCAGCGCGGTGGACACGCCACCGCCGAGGCTCATGTTGGCCACGGCCGGCTTCACCGCGTTGGAGGTCACCCAGTCGATGCCCGCGATGACACCTGCGGTCGTGCCGCTGCCGGAGTTGTCCAGGACGCGAACGCCGTAGACCGTGGCACCCTTGGCGACGCCGTACTGGCTACCGGCGATGGTGCCCGCCACGTGCGTGCCGTGGCCGTTGCCATCCTGCGCGACCGCGTCGTTGTCGACGAAGTCGTAGCCGTTGCGGGCCCGGCCGCCGAAGGTCGAGTGGCTCACCCGGACGCCGGTGTCGATCACGTAGACGTTCACGCCCGCACCGGTGCTGGTGTAGTTGTACCTGCTGTCGAGCGGCAGGTTGGCCTGGTCGATGCGATCCACCCCCCACGACGGCGGGTTGGTCTGCGTGGTCTCGACGTGGAAGACCTGGTTCTGCTCCACGTAGTCCACTGCCGGATTCGCGGCGAGCTTGCGGGCCTGCGCCTCCGACAGGTTCACCGTGAAGCCGCGCATGGCGTTGTTGAACACCTGGCCGACCTTGCCGCCGTACTCGGCGGCGAGACCGGTGGCACTCGCGGTGAAATCGGCGTCCTTCAGCTTGACGACAAAGCTGTTGGGCACCTTCTCAGCGGCGTCGGCCGCGCGGATCTGCCCCTCCGCGGCCTGTGCGGGAGCTGCCATCAACGATGCTGCGGCAGCGACCATGGCGGTCACTCCGACGCCGGCCAGGAACCGGTTCTGGATCTTTCGCATTCGTGCATCCCGTCTCGAACGGCGACCGGACGCGAACCCGCGGATGCCTGCAGGGCACGGGTTCGCGCTGGTCACCGGGCTTGGGTTCACCCAGGGCCACGATGCCCTCGCTATCTGTTACGGAGACTAGGCAACAAACACCAACGGGTGAAAGCGGCAAACATTCCCAGTTGTCCTGAATGTTAAAAAAACCGCTGATCTGCGAATTCTCGAGCGACGGACGCACATTGACTTCGGGCTCGAAATGTGCAAAAGCCGTCGTGAGTGGTGTGGTC
>DASYMV010000218.1:0-11243 GCA_036008865.1 Pseudonocardiaceae bacterium
CGATGAACTCCGCGTACTCGGCGTTGGTGACCGGTGTGGTGTCGATGAAGAACGACTCCGTCCACGCGGTGTGGCCGGGGCGTTCGTTGTCGAGCGCCCACGCCTCGGTGGAGGTGCCCATGACGAAGGGGCCGCCGGGAACGAGGACTTCCGCGGGCAGCATCCCGGCCGGCGCTGCGGGCGGCGGCGGGGCGTGCAGCACCGGGGCTCCGGTGCGCAGCTGGTGGGTGGCGAGCATCGTCTCGTCGTGCTGCTGCTCGTGCTGAACGATCATGCCGAACGCGAACGCGCCGTCGACCAGCCGCCTGCCCTCCAGGGGTGTGCGCTCGAGCACGTCGAGGACCTTGCCGCGGACATCGCGCACGTACTGGCGCGCCTCAGCGGGCCCGAGGAGAGGAAGGTCCGGTCGCACGGAACGGGCGTGCTTGAACGCGTCGTAGAGCTCGTCGATGTCGCTGCGGACCGGATCGCGGCCACCCACGTCGCGCACCAGCCACAGCTCCTCCTGGTTGCCGATGTGCGCGAGGTCCCACACCAGCGGCGACATCAACTTGGAGTGCTGCCGGACCAGGTCGTGGTCGTCGACGGCGTCGGTGAGCGCGACGCTGCGGGCGCGGGAGCGGGTCAGCTGCTCGGCGACGTGGTCGCGCAGAGCTTCGGTACCGAGTTGATCGATGCTGGTCACGAGCCGGCACCTCCGGTCTTGTCAGCGAGTGTGCGGTGCAGTTCCTCGGCGACTGCAGAGGCGACACCGACCGGCAGGTCGGTGCGGCCCAGTGCCCGGCAGCCCAGTTCGACGACGCCCTCGGCCGCCCGCCGGACGTGCGGGTCGGCCAGGCCGTGGCGGGCGGCGTTCACCCACCGGCCGGCAGCCGGGCCGGTCACCTCCAGCACCTCGTCGACCACGGCCCTGTCGCTGAACAGCGCGGTCATCAGGACGACCGGCGCGATCCAGCGGCCGTGGGGCGGAGCGTCGAGGTAGCGGATCTCCATGTACCCGCGCGGACGTACCGGCGGGAACATCGTGGTCAGGTGGTAGTCGAGATCGTCGCTGGTGGGTGGACGGTCCAGCGCGCCACCGACCCAGTCCGCGAAGGTGACGCCCCTGGGCGCGGTCCAATCCGGACCGGGTCTGCGCACCACGATCACGGGTGTGTTCAGCACCCGGCGTGCCCAGGCGCCCGCCGGGTCGTCGGAAACCGCGGAGGGGCGGGTTCGCGACGGGTCGGTGGCGTAGAGGGTGCGCATGCGGGCGGACGCCCAGTCGGTGCGGCGGCCACCCACCCCTGGCGAGTTGGCGAAGAGCGCGCCCAGCACCGGCCCCAGGGCGTGCACCGCGGCCCACCGGGCGGGCAGGTCGACGCGTTCCCCGAAGTCGAGGCAGATCTGCAAGCCCGCAGTACTGCACATCATCGTGATGCCCTCGGGCCCGATCGGTTCGAACGCGTGCTCCATCGCCGCGTAGCGGGGCACCCGCAGTATCCGGCGCGGAGGGCGGTGCGGGTCGGCACCACGATCGCCCAGCACGAGGCCTGCGGGAGCGAGGAGTTCTTTCAGATGGGTGATGTCCTCCGCCACGGTCTTCAGCAGCTCGGTGAGCGAGGCGCGCGGCGGGGTGGAGATTTCGACCTGACCACCGGGTTCGACGGTTAGCGGCGTGCCGCTGGGAAGCGGCTTCTGCGGGCTGTCCGGAACCAGGGTGGGCGGTGCGTGGGGTCCCAGTGCCGCGGCGAGACGCGTGGCGTCGAGCGGCTGGGACGGGTCTTCCGAGTGGTGCACGATCCATTCGATTTCCACGCCGAGCAGGCGCGGGGGGCCGTGTTTGAAGCAGACCGAAGCCACGTACGCCTCGGCCTCCGCACGGTCCCTGAACACCGCTGGGGCCGGATCCGGGGTCGGAATATTACGCATTGCAGTCAAGGCGGCAACTCCCCGTGATCAAGGTTGCACATCGACGCTACACGGGGGTACCGACAGCCGCACACCTTTCCGAATCGGCGGAAGCGCTGCCGGCGAGATTGTTTCGATCAACACTGAAATCATCGACCGCGCTGTGCGAAGTGCGAGATCAAGCGTCCGGTCTGTCCTCACCGGCCGCCCGCTCGTAGCTCTCCGCCCACTGGGAGAACACCGATCGCGACGCGGCGGGGCACAACGCCAACTCGTCGAGATCCCGCATCACGGCCTGGTACGCGGCGATCGTCTCCGGGCGCTCGGACAGCACGCTCACGACGGCGTTGTCCACGTAGACGATCGGATCCCGGCCGGTGAAACCCAGGTACTCGAACTGACCCCGCAGGCTCGGGTGTCCGCCCACGGCGAAGGGCACCAGCCGCACGGAGACACCGGGCCGATCACCGCACATCGCCAGGCGTCTCGCCTGCTCGGCCATCACCTCGGGGCCGCCCACCAGGGCGCGCAGTGCCGCCTCGTGGACGAAGAAGGTGCACTCGACGCCCGTGGACAGCACCTCCTGCCGGTGAACGCGTGCCTGCACCTCACCGGTGACCGCCGCTGCGTACCCCCGCGTCTGCAGCAGTGGCGGGACCAGCACCGGTTCGTAGGCGCAGATCGTCGACGCCCTGCTCTCGTGCATGACGAGCGCGCCCTCTTCGGAGAGCTCGACGATCCGGTCGGTCGCGGTCGTGTCGCCCTGGCAGTAGCTGACCAGGCGGACGAGGTCGATCACATCGGTGGCGCGCCGGTCGCCGCCCAGGGTGGCGACCCTGCCCAGGCCCTCGGTGAGTTTCGCCAGGCTCGGCACGGGCCTGCGGATGTCGGGGAGTGCGTCCACGGCGGACACCGTATTGCCGCCTCGACGGGCTTCCGACCGCTACCGCGCAGATCCACTCCAAAGGATCACGACGCATCTCACGTGCAAACCGTACGTACTGATTGGACCTGACAGGTACGGACTGGGACGATCGTCAGGTGCCACGGGTGAGCCAAGACCACCTCGACGCGCGCCGTCGCCAGATCCTCGACGGTGCGCGTGCCTGCTTCGCGCGCTTCGGGTACGAGGGCGCGACGGTCCGGCGCCTGGAAGAGGCGACGGCCCTGTCCAGGGGCGCGATCTTCCACCACTTCCGGGACAAGGAATCACTGTTCCTGGCCCTGGCCGAGGACGATGCGCGCCGCATGGCCGACGTCGTCGCCGAGCAGGGCCTGGTGCAGGTCATGCGCGATCTGCTCTCGGCGCCTCCCGTGCCGCACCAGGCCGACCACCCGGCGGACTGGCTGGGCACGCGTCTGGAGGTCTCGCGGCGGCTGCGGACGGATCCGGAGTTCCGCGCGCGCTGGGCGGAGCGCTCACGGCAACTCACCGACGCGACGCGGCGACGTCTGCTGCGCCAGCACCAGGCGGGCAATCTGCGCGACGACGTCGACGTGGTCGTGCTGACCAACTTCCTGGAACTGGTGCTCGAAGGCCTGGTCTCCCATCTGGCGATGGGGCTGCCCGCCGATGACTTCGAACCCGTGCTCGATCTCGTGGAGGAAACCGTCCGCCGGCACCGCCGGACCGCCTGAGGGACCGCCGGTGCTGCGCAGGTACCTCGCATCGGCGGGCCTGGCCCGGCTGGCCGACGAGATGGTGGCCGTCACCGTCGTGCTGTTCGTGAAGGATCGGACGGGCAGCGTCGTCCTCGCCGGCGCGGCGGTCGCGGCCTACACGCTTCCCTCGATCCTCTCCGGTCCGCTGCTGGGGGCATGGCTCGACCGAACCCGCAGGCCACTGCTCGCTCTGGCGGGCAACCAGTTCCTGCTCGCCGCAGGCACGGCGGGCTTGACGCTCGGCACCGGCCGGATGCCGTTCGCGGTCGTGGTGGGTCTCGCCGTCCTCACCGGTGTCACCCTGCCCATGACGAGCGGCGGCTTCACGAGCCTCGTGCCGCGCCTGGTTTCCGACAACACCTTGCCGCGGGCGAACACCTGTGACGCGCTGTTGTTCAACGTCGCCGCGATCGGTGGCCCAGCGCTCGCGGGTATTCTCACGTCCGCGTTCGGCGCGACCAGCGCGATGACGGCGATCAGCGCGCTCGCCACCGTCGGCGGCCTGTGGACCACCACGCTGCGACTGCCGCGGCGGGAGACGACGCGGGCGGAGGCCACCCCGCTGTTCGTGCACGTGCGCCGCGGTCTTGCCCACCTGGCCCGCACGCCACCGCTGCGTGGCGCGACGCTCGCCACCGTGCTCAGCCTCGGTGCTGTCGGCACACTCGGGCTCGTCCTGCCGCTGCACGTGGAGAGCCTGGGCGTCGACGTCGGCGCCACCGGCTTCGTCTGGGCCGCGATCGAGGCCGGTTGCATCATCGGCGTCGTCCTCCTGCGCCGGCACCTGCACCTGTGGCGGCCGGAGAACACGGTCTTCGTCGCGATCGCGCTGTACGGCTTGGTGATGGCGACGTGGCCGCTCGCCCGCGGTCTTCCCGCACTGCTGGCTTTGGCGCTGCTGAGCGGACTGGTCCAGGGCCCCACCCTGACGTCGATCATCACCGCCCGGCAGCGCTACTCCCCCGCCGACCTGCTGAGCCAGGTGTCGACGACGGGTGCGAGCCTCAAGATGGGAGCCTTCGCGCTGGGGGCTGCCGTCGGCGGTCCGCTCGCGGCCGGCCTCGGCACCAGGACGGTGATCGTCGCGGTCGCGGTGGCGCAACTGGCGGCGGCGTTGCTCGGCCGCCTCACCGGGACACCGCGTGCTGTGCCCGTTGCGAACTGCTCCGGAACACCTTGAGGTCGCCCGATGTGCTGCGTCCCGTCACGGTGACCGGGCCGCAGAACGCCTGAAGCTCGATCCGTCGCTCGCCGAGGTACTTGAGACTTCTTCGCATACGGGCCACGGTTGCCCCATGCCGTCGTCAGACGTGAAGAACGCAACGCTGCTGTTCACGGGACGCAACATCGTGCGATTCCACGCCCTGCGCGGAGATCCGGGCGGGCGGCTCTTCGGGCTGCGCCCCGGCCGCGACCCCTACCCCGAGTACGAGCGGGTGCGAGCTGCCGGAACGCTGGTCCACAGCCGCATGGGCCTGCACCTGACGGCGTCCTACGACCTGTGCAACGCACTCGTGCGCGACCAGCGGTTCGGCGTGCTGCCCGCCGGGGCGCTCTCACCGGTCGACTCCACCGCGTACGCCGCCGACGGCCGCAGACTGGTCAACCCGGTCGAGGAGTCCTTCCTGGTGCGCAACCCGCCCGACCACACTCGGCTGCGGCGCTTGGTCTCGCCGTGGTTCACCCCGCGTGCCCTGCGCGACCAGGTGCCGGTGATCGAGCGCGTGGTCGAGGAGTTCCTCGACGAGTTGAGCGACCGGCCTTCCTTCGACGTGGTCGACGACTTCGCCGTCCGGGTGCCGATCAAGGTGATCGCCGGCCTCCTCGGCGTGCCCGCCGGCGATCACGCGAGCTTCGCCCGCTGGGGCAGCGCGCTGGTCAGCGCTCTGGACGGGGTCCGGGACATGCGCGAGATGCGTGCGCTGCACGCCGGACTGACCGAGTTCGACGCATTCCTGTCCGACCTCGTCGAGCACCGCAGGCGCAATCCGGGAACGGACGTCGTCAGTGCACTCGCCACTGACGACGACCTGGCGCGCGAGGACCTGCTGGCGACCACGGAACTGCTGCTGGTGGCCGGGTTCGAGACGACGGTCAACCTCATCGGCAACGCCGTGCTGGCCGTTCTCGCCCACCCCCACGTGCGACAGCGGCTGATCGAGGACGACGCGGACTACGCCGATCAGGTCGTGGAGGAGACGCTGCGACTGGACCCGCCCGTGCAGTACACGGTGCGCGTTCCGTTCCAGCCGGCCGAGGTCGCCGGGGTCCACTTGAGGACCGGCAGCCCCGTCGCACTGCTGCTGGCCGGTGCCAACCGCGATCCCGCGGTGTTCGCCGATCCGCACCGTTTCGAGCCGGGGCGGGAGAACGCCCGCGAGCACCTGTCGTTCTCGTCGGGAATCCACTACTGCCTCGGCGCAGGTCTGGCGCGGATCGAGGGTGCGGCCGCGGTGCGCGGTCTGTTCCGGAGATTCCCGGATCTGCGTGCGACGGGACGTGTTCAGCGTCGCCCGTCGCGCGTCATCCGCGGCGCACAACACCTTCCGGTGGTCAGCGGCGCCACGAAACGGTCACTGGAGGTGCGGAATCACTGACGACGTGTTGAACAAATCCGGGAAATCGCTGAGTTCACTCATTCGAAGCGGCGGAGAAACGCCGGGGGAACGCATCGCTGGTGCATTCTTGGCGGGAGCTGGAAGCCCCGTCACCCCGCCGCCGTGACGGGACTTCCAGCTCGTGCCGGGCTAGTCGACGCCTGCCATCTTGCGGTGGATCACCGGGGACAGAACCCAGATGAGCACACCCACCGCCACCACTGCCAAGCCCCCGAGGCCGAAGTAACGAACCTCGGCGCCAGGCGCGTAGAACGGCACGACCTGAGCCGTGACGCCCTGGGCTGCGGCGTTGGACATGAACCACAGACCCATGGTCTGCGCGGCGAACGCCTTCGGGGCGAGCTTCGTGGTCGCCGAGAGGCCGACCGGCGAGAGGAAGAGTTCCCCGATGGTCACCAGCAGGTAGCTCAAGGCCAGCCAGCCCGCGCCGACGCGTGCGTCCGGGGAGGCCGTCAGGTGCGGCACGATGATCGCGAGGAACGAGGCGCCACCGAAGAGCAGGCCGATCGCGAACTTGCGCGGCGTGGTCGGCTGACGCTTGCCCAGTTTCATCCACATCAGCGCGAACAACGGTGCGCCCCCGATGATGACCACCGGGTTGATCGACTGGAACCACGACACAGGGATCGTCCAGCCGAACAGGTCCATGTCGCTGATCCGCTTGTCGGTGTACTCGACGAGCGTGCTCGAGCCCTGCTCCTGGACGAACCAGAAGAACATCGACGCCACGAACAGCGGCACGTAGGCCAGCAGGCGCGACCGCTCGACGCCGGTGGTGCGCTCGCTGCGGTACATCCACACGAAGTACACGACCGGCAAGGTGACGGACAGGACGCTGATGGCGTCGATGACGAGCTGGATGCTCAGCACACCCGTCACCGCCAAGGCCGCCAGCAGCACGGCGAAGGCGACGAGGCCGCCACCGACGCGGACACCGAGCTTGGAACGCTGCTCCAGCGTGACCGGGTTGGTGGGCAGCTCGCCGTTCACGGGCAGGTTGCGCTTGCCGATCACGTACTGGATCAGGCCGACGGCCATGCCGATGGCGGCGATGCTGAAGCCGGCGTGGAAGTCGACCTTCTCGCCGACCGCGCCGACGCCGTAGATGCCGATCACCGCGCCGAGGTTGACCCCCATGTAGAACACGCTGAACCCGGCGTCGCGGCGACGGTCGTCCTCGGCGTAGAGGCCGCCGACCATGTTGGAGATGTTGGGCTTGAGCAGACCGGTGCCGAGCACCAGCAGGATCATCGAGGCGAACAGCGCGCCCTCGCCGAGCGGCAGGGCCAGCGCGATGTGGCCCAGCATGATCAGCACACCGCCGTAGAGCACTGCGCGCCGGGAGCCCAGCAGGCGATCGGCGAGCCAGCCGCCGACGATCCCGCTCATGTAGATCGCGGCGCCGTAGACGGCGACCAGCGCCTTGGCGAGTGCAGGGTCGATCGCGAGACCGCCGTGGAGGATCTCGCGCGACATGTAGAGGAAGAGGATCGCCTTCATGCCGTAGTAGGACAGGCGCTCCCACATCTCCGTGAAGAACAGCGTGGAGAGCCCTCGGGGATGCCCGAGAAAGGTCTTCCCCTGCGGGGCGGTGGTGGCGCTCGTGGCGCTCAAGGCACTGATCCTCTCGATGTCAACGATGTCACAGCCGGTGTACAACCGGAGCAGATTACTCCGTACGGACGTACCGGTTGCAATCCACGCCTGGTCAGGTGGCCCCCACCACACATTCCGAATGCGCGCATCCACATCCTTTGGTGGACTCTGGACATGGATCTGATCGAGGCACACGGACACGCGATGCAGGAGTTCGACCTCCGGGTGCGCCAGGTGCTCCCCGACCAGTGGGAGCTCGGCACCCCCTGCGAGGAGTGGTCGGTCCGAGATCTGGTCGGGCATCTCGTCCACGAGCAGCTGTGGGCCCCGGAACTGCTGGCGGGGGTGACACCGGAACAGGTCGGCGACCGGTTCGACGGCGACAACCTGGGGTCCGACCCGCTGCTGGCGTGGGTGTGGGCGGCAGGTGCCGCTCGCGAGGCGTGGATCTCCCCCAAGGCCCTGCTGCGCCACGTGCACGTGACTTCGGGCCGCATCCCCGCCACCGAGTACGGCTGGCAGATGACCGCTGACCTCGCGGTGCACGCCTGGGATCTGGCCCGCGCGTTGGGGGTCGACGAACGGATCGATCCGCGCCTGGCGAAGGCGGTGCTGGACCAGGTGGAACCGCAGGTGTCCGGCTGGCAGCACAGCGGGATGTTCGCCGAGCCGGTCCCCGTCCCCGACGACACGGACGACCAGACTCGATTGGTCGCCCTGCTCGGCCGCGACCCGTCGTGAGCGCCGGCAGCATCTGGGACCACCCGAATTCCGGTATGACCGCGTTGGGCCCTGCCACAGGATGCGACAGGGCCCAACGGGTGCCGGACGGATCAGCCGACGGTGATCGACGCCCGCACCGGAAGGTGGTCGTGGATGAACCGCCACCCACCTTGCCTCACGGGTGTGTCGACAATCTGACGCCTGCTTGAAGACCGGTGAACGGTCAGGCGGACTTCGCGTTCACCGACGTCACGCGCTCGTGACGTCGACGGCTTTCTCGAGCACCACCACCGCGACGCCGATTGTCCGTCCGCTCTTCGACCACGCGGTAACCGGCGCGGGCGTACATCCGGAGGTTGTCGACGCTCTCCGCATCGGTGAACAGCCACAGCGCGCGGACGCGTTGCGGCGTGGAGCGAGCGATCTCGGTCAGCACCTCGCCGGCGTGCTCAGGCCCGAGCGCCCGATCCTGACGGTCACGGACCGTTGACACCGGGCGTCCAGCTCTCGGGCTGTCCGCTCTCGGTCAGCACGAGTTGCCAGTCCGCGAAACCGGGCGGCGCGGTCGACTCCCACGGCCAGGCGCCGTCCGGGGTCGGCACGATGATCTGCACCGCTGCGAAGTCTCCCTTGCTGTAGAGCAGGAAGGCGCTGCCCAGGAACTCCGGGTAGTAGCCGCGGTGGACACGCTCGAAGGTGATCGGGACGCCGTCGAAGAAGTCGTCGTAGAGCACGCCGGGCTGGAACCGCTCGCCCTCGCTGGCGCGCTTGACGTACGCGCGGATGAGCACGTCGGCCATCGGGCCCTCGAGCCCCACCACCACCGCCTCGGCCACGCCGAACCGGCGCCAGGCACCGACGGAGAACGCGTACGGCGCACCTTCCTCGTCCTGCGGAACGACGACGACGGCGTGTCCGTACCGCTCGGCCTGCTCCAGCAACCAGGCGCGAAGGTTCAGGTCCTGATCGGTCAACGCTCGGCTCGCCACGGGATCCATTCTGCCGTTCCGCAAGTCGTGAGGTGAGCTTTCAGGACATCCGATGTCCTGAAAGCTCCCCTCTTGACAACCCCGAGGTCAGCCGACCTCGGCCATGACCTCGTCACTGACGTCGAAGTTCGCGAAGACGTTCTGCACGTCGTCGCAGTCCTCGAGCGCGTCGATGAGCTTGAAGATCTTGCGCGCGCCTTCGGCCTCGAGCTCGACGCTCACCGAGGGCAGGAAGTTCGCCTCGGCCGACTCGTAGTCGTAGCCCGCATCCTGCAGCGCCTTGCGGACGGCCACGAGGTCGGTCGCCTCGGAGACCACCTCGAAGCTGTCACCGAGGTCGTTGACCTCCTCGGCGCCCGCGTCGAGGACGGCCATGAGCACGTCGTCCTCGGTCACGCCGTCCTTCGGCAGGATCACGACGCCCTTGCGGTTGAACAGGTAGGACACCGAGCCGGGATCGGCCATCGAGCCGCCGTTGCGGGTCATGGCCGTGCGGACCTCGCCCGCCGCGCGGTTGCGGTTGTCGGTGAGGCACTCGACCAGCACCGCGACACCGTTCGGGCCGTAGCCCTCGTACATGATCGTCTGCCAGTCGGCGCCACCGGCTTCCTCGCCGCCGCCGCGCTTGCGGGCACGTTCGATGTTGTCCAGCGGCACCGAGTTCTTGCGCGCCTTCTGGATGGCGTCGTAGAGCGTCGGGTTGCCGTCGGGGTCGTCACCACCGGTGCGCGCGGCCACCTCGATGTTCTTGATCAACCGCGCGAAGAGCTTCCCTCGCTTGGCGTCAATGGCGGCCTTCTTGTGCTTGGTGGTGGCCCACTTGGAGTGGCCGCTCATCTCTCCTCCGTCGAATCGAAAGCCCGATCGTGCTCGCCGCCCGGCTGCTCAGCCGAGGGCGTCGCGGACGATCTCCACGAAAAGGCGGTGCACCCGCCCGTCACCGGTCAGTTCCGGGTGGAACGCGGTGGCGAGCACATGCCCCTGCCGAACCGCAACGATCCTACCGGCGGCCTCACCCGCTGCCGGGGATTCCGGCACACGCGCGAGCACCTCCACGTCTCCGGCCGCCGATTCGACCCACGGCGCGCGGATGAACACGGCGTGCACGGGGTCCTCCCCCACGCCGGTGAAGTCGAGGTCGGCCTCGAACGAGTCGACCTGGCGACCGAAGGCGTTGCGGCGGACGACGATGTCGAGCGCCCCGAGCTGGTGCTGGTCGGGCCGGCCGTCGATGGCCTTGTCCGCGAGAAGGATCATGCCCGCGCACGAGCCGTAGGCGGGCATGCCCTCGGCCAGCCGGGCCCGCAGGGGCTCGAGCAGCTCGAAGTTGTCCAGCAGCCGGCTGATGGTGGTGGACTCTCCACCCGGCAGGACCAGGCCGTCGACCTCGGCGAGTTCCTCGGGCCGACGCACGGGACGACCGATGACGTCGCACTCGGCGAGCGCGACGAGGTGCTCACGGACGTCGCCCTGCAGGGCGAGCACACCGACGACTGGATGGGCAGCGGACACGGGTGAAACCTCCACGAATGATTCCCCACCAGCCTATGTCGCAGTGGGTGACGCAGCGGGACCGGGTGGGTGAGTGCTCGTGGCACCCGCCCGCCCGGTCCCGCTCTTCGAGCGATCGGTCAGCCGTTGCGACCGACCGCGACACGCTCGGCGTCCTCCTGAGTCGCCGGACGCCGAGACTTGACGACCCGCCAGCCGATCGCCAGGACGACGGCGATGACCGGCAGGGACCAGAAGGCGATCCGCTCGGCCG
>DASYMV010000219.1:0-8540 GCA_036008865.1 Pseudonocardiaceae bacterium
CGTAGAGCAGGGCGTTGTCCACTCCGGCGAAGCCGGGACGCATCGAGCGCTTCATGAACACCACGGACCGCGCGCGGTCGACGTCGAAGATGGGCATGCCGTAGATGGGGCTGGCGGGCTCGTCGCGTGCGCCGGGGTTCACGACGTCGTTCGCGCCGATGACCAGCGCAACGTCCGTGCTCGCGAGGGCGGGGTTCACCTCGTCGAGTTCTTTGAGCTGCTCGTAGGGCACGTCCGCCTCGGCGAGCAGCACGTTCATGTGGCCCGGCATCCGGCCCGCCACCGGGTGGATGCCGTAGTTCACCGACACGCCGCGCCTCTCCAGCAACTGGACCAGTTCCCGCGCCGCGTGCTGCGCCTGTGCGACGGCGAGGCCGTAGCCCGGCACCACGACGACGGAGTGCGCGTAGCCGAGCAGGATCGCCACGTCCTCGACCGTGCCGGAGCGCACGGTGCGCTGCTCCCCTTGCGTGGCCGTGATCTCCGTGGCGCTGAACGCACCGAAGAGGATGTTGGCGAGGGATCGCCCCATCGCCTTCGCCATCAGACGGGTCAGCAGAGTTCCGGACGCACCGACCAGCGTGCCGGCGACGATCAGCAGCGTGTTGCCGAGCACGTAGCCGGACGCGGCGACCGCGAGGCCGGTGAACGCGTTGAGCAGCGAGATCGCGATCGGAACGTCCGCGCCGCCGACCGGCAGCACGAAGAGCACGCCCAGTGCCAGGCCTGCCACGGCGAGCGCGATGAGAAGGCCACCGGACGAGGTGATCAGCACGGCGGCGGCGAGCACGACGCTCAGCGCGGCGACCCCGGTGCTCACGACCTGACCGGCAGGAAGGACGACCGGACGCGTGGTCATCAGCTCCTGCAGCTTGGCGAAGGTGACCAGACTGCCGGAGAAGCTGACCGAACCGATGAGAACGGTGAGGATCGTGGCCGATCGGAACAGCAGCGAGCTGTCCGCGACGGTGAGGAATTCCGCCAACGCGACCAGCGAGGCCGCTGCGCCACCGACACCGTTGAACAGCGCCACCATCTGCGGGATGGCGGTCATCTTCACCGATCGGGCGGCCGGCACCCCGACCGCCACACCGGCGGCGACGGTGAGCAGGATCAGCAGTCCGTTGTGGACGGCGCCGTGCACGAACGCGGTGACGACGGCGAGGGTCATACCGGCGGCACCGAGCAGGTTGCCCGCTCGTGCGTACCGCGGGGTGCTCAGGCCCTTGAGCGCCAGTACGAAGCAGAGCGCCGCGAGGAGGTAGGCGAGCTGCACCCAGGCCGGGTTCACCGCTCGTGTCCCTTGAACATCTCCAGCATGCGGTCCGTCACGACGAAGCCACCGACCACGTTGACCGTCGCCAGGAAGACGGCCGTCAGCCCGAGCACCAGTTCCAGTCCGCCCTCGGCGTTCCCGGTGATGAGGACGGCGCCGACGAGGATCACGCCGTGGATCGCGTTCGCGCCGGACATGAGCGGCGTGTGCAGGATCGTGGAGACCTTGGAGACCACCTCGAAGCCCACGAACACCGCGAGGACGAAGATCGTCAACAGATCGATCACAGCAGCTCCTTCGTCGGCTGGTGCCGGACCTCGCCGCCGTGCGTGAGGCAGCAGCCACCGAGGACCTCGTCGGACAGGTCCGGTCGCACCTGGCCCTCGGCGGTCATCATCAGCAGCAGATTCGCCACGTTGCGGGCGTAGAGCTTGCTGGCGTGCACCGGCATGCTGCTCGGCAGGTTCAGCGCCCCGTGCACGAGCACGTCACCGACCCACCTGTCCTCGCCGGCCGCGGACGCGGCGCAGTTTCCGCCCGACTCCGCGGCGAGGTCGACGACCACCGAGCCCGGCGCCATCGCCTTGAGCATGTCCGTGGTCACCAGCACCGGAGCGGGACGGCCGGGCACGGCGGCCGTGGAGATCACCACGTCGGACGCGGCGACCCGTTCGGCGATGAGTTCCCGTTGCCGTTCGAGGAAGGTCTCCGACTGCTCCGCGGCGTAGACACCCTGCTGCGTCTGCAGGTCGAGTTCGACGAACTTCGCGCCGAGGCTGCGGACCTCCTCCGCGGCCGCAGCACGGACGTCGTAGGCCTCGACGACGGCACCGAGCCTGCGCGCTGTCGCGATGGCCTGCAGACCCGCGACGCCGGCACCGAGCACGAGGACCTTCGCGGGCGGCACCGTGCCCGCCGCGGTGGTGAACATCGGCAGGAAGCGCGGCAGTCGCTCGGCCGCCACGAGCACCGCCCGATATCCGGCGACGAGGGCCTGCGAGGAGAGCGCGTCCGCACTCTGCGCCCGCGTCACCCTGGGCAGCAGGTCGAGGCTGAAGGCCGTCACGCCCCGATCGGCGAGCACGCGGACGAGGCCGAGTTCCGCGGCCGGTGGCAGGAAGCTGATCGTGATGTCACCTTCGCGCAGCCGCTGTGCCTGTGCGATCTCCAGCGGTTGCACGGAGATCACCACGTCCACGTCTCCGACGGGATCGTCCGGCACCACCGTCGCACCTGCGGCGCAGAAGGCCGCGTCGGAGGCGTAGGCGTGCCGACCGGCGCCCGACTGCACGTGCACGGCAAGACCGGCGCCGGTCAACGAGGTCACCGTCTCCGGTAGGCAGGCGACGCGGCGCTCAGCGGGCCGCGACTCTGCGGGAGTTCCCACCTTCACAACAGATCACGTTAGTCGATCAAAGGTGATCTGGGCCACACCACTTTCGTCGCAGGGCCCAGATCGTCGCGCCCAACGCCAGCGCGCAAGCGCCGCTCAGCACGGATGGGAGCGGCAGGCTGAACGCCAGGACGACGCAGCCGACGAGTCCGACGACGCCGATCCATCGGCGGGTGCCAAGCGTCAAAGCGCTCGCGTTGGCGATGGCGTAGTAGCCGAGGACGCAGAACGACGAGAACCCGATGGCGGCGCGCAGGTCTGTTGTCAGAACGAGGATCGACACAGCGACGCCGACGGCGATCTCCGCGCGATGCGGAACCCGGTAACGCGGGTGCACGGCTGCGAGCGCGCTCGGCAGGTGGTGGTCGCGGGCCATGGCCAGCGTTGTCCGGGACACCCCGAGGATCAGGGCGAGGAGCGAGCCCAGCGCGGCGACGCACGCTCCTGCGCGCACCAGCGCAGCGAGACCGGGCGCGATTTCCACCAGGGGCGCGGGGGACTTGGCAAGCGATTGCGCGCCGACGGTGTGCAGCGCGGCGAGCGCGACGGCGAAGTAGGTGAGCAGCGCGATCCCCAGAGCGATGGGGATCGCGCGCGGGATGGTGCGTTCCGGGTCGCGGACCTCCTCGCCGAGCGTGGCGATGCGGGCGTAGCCGGCGAAGGCGAAGAACAGCAGACCTGCTGCCTGCAGCACGCCTGCCCCGTGGAGGGGGCCGGGGTCCGCGGCCGGTCTGGTGGCCGAGGTGATCACGACCGTCGCCAGCACGAGGAGCGTCACAGCGACGATGGCCCTGGTGACCCACGCGGACTTCTGGACGCCGAAGTAGTTCAGGGCGGTCAGGGCGACGACCGCCGCGACGGCGAACGGGCGCGGGTTGGCAGGAGCGAGGTAGCTCGCGAAGGTCAGCGCCATGGCCGCGCAACTGGCGGTCTTGCCCACCACGAAGCCCCATCCCGCGAGATGGCCCCAGAACTCGCCCAGCCGTTCGCGGCCGTAGACGTAGGTACCCCCGGACTGGGGGTGCACGGCCGCGAGCCGCGCCGAGGACATGGCGTTGCAGTACGCGACCACGGCGGCGATGAGCAGGCCGAGCAGCAGACCTGACCCGGCCGCGGCGGCGGCCGGCCCGAAGACGGCGAACACGCCGGCGCCGATCATCGAGCCGAGCCCGATGGTCACCGCGTCGAAGAGCCCGAGCCGCCGGGCCAACTCCCCCTGGGAGCCGGTGCTCACAACCGCCCCCGAGATGTTGGCGTTGTCTTCCACCGCTGGTCACAGCCCCCACCCATCCCAGGGGGGCGACCCCGATCCCACTCTACCGGTGCCGGGGTCGACGAAGATCGTGTTCCCGTGGTCTGGGGACAACTCGGCGGTTGTGGACCAGCCGTCGCGAGATCACCGTCGACGGGGCGCGGTTGTCGGAGTTGTCTGCTGTCGCCGCGGCGAGCGATCGTCGGGGAAACGATGGGAACATTCGTTCCGCAAGACGAAACGAATGTTCCCATCGTTGCGGCGGTCAGTGCTTGACCGGGCAGCCGCCCTCGCCGCCGGCGAAGAAGTTCGGCACCAGTTCGTCGGTGTCGTAGTAGCGGTGGAACACGGGCGTCAGCGAGCCGGACATCGGTGGAACGATCCAGGACCAGTCGGCCGGGCACGACCTGCCCGCCGCCTCCTCCCTCGCGAGGTGCGTCAGGAACCGCTCGGATTCGGTGTGGTGGTCGGTGATCGTCACACCGGCCTGCTCGAACGAGTGCAGTACCGCGCGGTTGAGCTCCACCAGCGCGCGGTCGCGCCAGAGCGTGCGCTCGGACGAGGTGTCGAGGCCCATCCGCTTGCCGATGTAGGGCAGCAGGTCGTACCGGTCGGTGTCGGCGAGGTTGCGCGCGCCGATCTCGGTTCCCATGTACCAGCCGTTGAACGGTGCGGCCGAGTAGTCGATGCCGCCGATGCGCATGCGCATGTTGCTGATGGCGGGAACCGCGTGCCACCGCAGGCCCAGCGCGTCGATCCACGGTAGTTCCGGGTGGGTCAACGGCACTTCGAGCACCGCGTCGTCCGGCAGTTCGATCATGCAGGGGTCGTGGTCTTCCGCCTCGACGATCAGCGGCAGCAGGTCGAAGGGGCCGCGCGAGCTCGGGGGCCGCCACCCGCGGGAGCAAGCGAGGTCGGTCAGTTCGAGGTTGCGCCGATCGCCGAGGACACCGCCGTCGGAGCCGCGATAGGCCGCATAGCGGATGAGCTGCTCGTTGCGGATGTACGGGCCTGGGCGGCTCGGCTCGTCAGGGGCGAACACGGTGATCACCGGACGGATCTTGCCGCCGTTCGTGGCGAGCCGGAGATGCTCGACGCACTCGTCGGCGATCTGCTTCGGGTCAGTGAGATCGCGCAGGTCACGCACCTTCAGGCTGCGCCAGTACAGGCGCCCGATGCAGCGGACGCTGTTGCGCCAGGCGATCCGGGCTCCGAAGGTCAGCTCTTCGGCGGTGTGACGGTAGGTGCCCGTCGCGGCGATCTCCGCGTGGACTTCCGCGAGCCGGGCCTCCACGGGCCCGAGGTGGGGGTGTTCCGCGTGGTGCTGTCGGACGAAGTCCTCGGCTTCGGCGATGTCGATCTCAGTCGGCGCGTCGTCGGGCGAGCGCTCACCCGGTGTCGGTGACGCGGACATGACTTCAGCCGGATACGTGGGGACGGGGGCCATGGCGGGACACCGTAATTGCAAGATCGGGTCGCCGCACCACCGCATCGAGTATGCCCTCTGTCTCACAGTCGCACGACGGGTGCACAGGGTCAGCACTTGATCCGCCACTCGAGTGACGCGATCAGTCAGACGAGTGCTTTCAGAATCGTTATCGCACCGCAGCCCAATGTTGATCAGGCGATCCTGCCGCCGGTCCAGATCACCCGATCAGAGGTACTTGCTGTTTCCGGCCTGATCCATCGCGGCCCCTGGGCCATCTCGCACGGTCCAGGCCCCGGCGGCTCAATTCGCTTGATGAAACTTCTGTAGCGTGCAAAGGGGGGTGGACGCACAGGAGGACGTGCGATGACCGAAACCGTCTCCACCGGGTTGCCCGTCGGTCGAAGCAACCCGTTCGACCCGTCCGACGAACTGGGGCGCCTGCGAGCGCAGCGGCCGCTGTGCCCCATGAGATTCCCGGACGGCCACGTCGGTTGGCTCGCCTCCAGCCACTCGCTGGCCAGGGAACTGCTGGCCGACCAGCGGTTCAGCAACCGCGGCGAGCTGCAGCACTCGCCTGTCGCGGTCGGCGGCGAGGTGATGCCGCCCCGTGAGGTGCCGCGGGGCCTTTTTCTCGCGACCGATCCGCCGGACCACACGCGATACCGCCGCCTGCTCACCGGGCAGTTCACCGTGCGGCGGATGAACCAGCTCACCTCGCGCATCGAGCGGATCGTCGCCGACCACCTGGCTGCGATGCGCGAGCACGGATCCCCCGCCGATCTCGTGCCCGTGTTCGCCAGGCCCATCCCCTCGCTGGTGATCTGCGAGATGCTCGGCGTGCCGTACGCCGAACGGGACACCTTCCAGCGCAACACCGCGGTGGCCATGAACCTCGAGCACACCGTGGAGCAGATGAACGCAGCCGTGGCGGAGATCCAGACGTACCTGCGTGATCTCGTGCGCCGCAAGCGGTCCCAGCACGACGACGATCTGCTCAGCGGTCTGATCGCCTCCAGTGGCCTCGACGAGGAGGAACTCACCAACGTCACGTTCCTGCTGCTCGTCGCCGGTCACGAGACGACCGCGAACATGCTGGGGCTCGGCACCTTCGCACTGCTGCAGAATCCCCGCCAGCTCGCCGCGCTCCGGTCGGACCCCGCGCTGATGGACAACGCCGTCGAGGAGCTCCTGCGATACCTGACCATCGTCCAGTTCGGGACGACCCGAACGGCGCTGCAGGACGTCGAGGTGGACGGTCATGTGATCAAGGCGGGCGACACGGTGTCGATCTCGTTGCCGGCCGCGAACCGCGATCCCGAGAAGTTCGAGCACCCCGATGCGCTGGACGTGTCCAGGGCCGCCGCTGGACACGTCGCGTTCGGTCACGGCATCCACCAGTGCCTCGGCCAGCAACTGGCCAGAATCGAGATGCGCATCGGATACACGGGGCTCTTCCGCGAGTTTCCCGACCTGCGTCTCGCCGTTCCGGCACAGGACGTTCCGCTGCGCGACCAGATGAGCATCTACGGCGTGCACAGCCTCCCGGTGGAGTGGTCATGAGGATCGAAGTGGACCCGGACGTGTGCATCGGCTCGGGCATGTGCGCACTGACCGATCCGGACGTGTTCGACCAGAGCGAGGAGGACGGCACCGTCGTGCTCCTCGACGGCCGCCCGGCACCCGATCATCAGGAGAGGGCCCGGCAGGCGCAGCACCTGTGTCCCTCCGGTGCGATCAGGGTGATGGACGAGCGGTGACGGTGGTTCGTCGCGGCGTTGGGTACGCGTGACCGCCGCAGACGACTCACCCCGTTGCCGGCCGGATCGCCGAGGGCACCGGACCGGCTGCTCTACGCTGCCGACCATGAACGGTGGGCCGCAGCCAGGGTGGTATCCGGATCACGCGGACCCGAGGTACGTGCGGTGGTGGGACGGCTTCCAGTGGACGCCGCACGTGCAGCCCGCGCAGCGGCAACCGCAGCCCGCGCAACAGCACCCGAACCGCGGTGACGCCCATGAGGTGGAGTTGCAGGTCGGAGGCACCGGCCGGCAACAGGTGCAGCAGCAGGTGCAGCGCGCCGGCATCGGCGGACCTGTCGGCGGCGGGGGCACGCTGTTCTCCGAACCGGTCCTGGTGGTGAACCAGAAGGCCAAGCTGATGGAGCTGGCCAACGAGTACGTGATCTACGACCAGCACGCGCGCCAGATCGGCTCGGTCATGCAGGTCGGCCAGAGCGGTGCACAGAAAGTGTTGCGCGCCTTCACCAAGCTCGACTCGGCGCTGACGATCAAGCTTGAAGTCCGCGACGCGTACGGGATGCCGGTGCTGCGACTCACCCGTCCGGCGACCATGTGGAAGTCGAAGGTGCTCGTCGAGCGCGCCGACGGGTTCCCCATCGGGGAGATCCGGCAGGAGAACGCGTTCGGCAAGGTGCGCTTCGCATTCGAGGTGGGCGGCCAGCGGGTGGGCGGCATCCTGGCGGAGAACTTCCGGGCGTGGAACTTCGCCGTCCAGGACCACGCGGGCGCCGAGGTCGGGCGGATCACCAAGACGTGGCAGGGCTTCGGCAAGGCCGTGTTCACCAACGCGGACAACTACGTCGTGCAGTTGCACAGGCCGCTCGCCGACCCGCTGCTGAGCATGGTCGTCGCCTCGGGGATCACCGTCGACACGGTGCTGAGCCAGGTGCGGGGCTAGCGACCTGCGGTCCCTGTATTGGGACTTGCCGGAGCCCCTGGTGGTCACGGAGGCCATGCGGTCGCCTCAGCAACCCGGCGTCGACGGGCCGGCGAACCTCCTCGCCGCGGTGCTCACCGCAGCCGCGCCGGAGTCCCGAGAGCTCGGCGTTCTGGTTGCGCTCAACGACGAGGTGCACGCGGCGGCGAGAGTCCGCAAGTCCGACTCCACCGCCCTCGGCGCGTTCAGCTCATCCCCGTTCGGACCGCTGGCACGCATCCACGAGGGGCGGGTTTGCTTCGCCAACCGGCCAACCGGCCGACCCGCTGGCCTGCACTGCCCCGTCCCGGCGGTGACCGGGATCCGCACGTGGCACTGTTGGACACCCATCTCGGTGATCGCGGTGAACTGCTGCGGCTGGTGAACGAGGCGCGCTACGACGGCGTGGTGCTCTCCGCCTTCGGTGCGGGTCACGTGTCCGCCGAGATGGCCGAGCTGGTGTCCAAGGCCGTGG
>DASYMV010000220.1:0-8698 GCA_036008865.1 Pseudonocardiaceae bacterium
TCGCCGTCGTAGGCCACGTCGACCGCCATGCCCTCACGCCGCAGGCCACGAGCGATCGCATCGGCCAGCGGCACCTCGTCCTCGACTACCAGGATGCGCACACCACAAAGGTGCCACATCCTGGCCTGTCGCCGCCGTGACAAGGGCGACAGGCCAGGAAACTCTCAGGCTTCGGTCGTCCTGCGCGGTTCGGCCTCGGACAGGCCGCCGTTCACGGAGGAGTCGCTCTCCCCGAGCCGGCCCGACGCCCACTCGGTGATGCGCCTGGCCACGTCCTGCGCCGTCAGGCCGATCTCCGCGAGCACCTCCGAGCGCTCACCGTGGTCGTGGAACCGCTGGGGCACACCGAGGTCCCGCAGCGGCACCTCGACGTCGGCGTCGCGCAGAGTCGCCGCCAGCGCCCACCCGAAACCGCCGTGACGACCACCGTCCTCGAGTGTGACCACGAGGCGGTGCCGTGTCGCCAGGCCGACCAACTCCTGCGGGACCGGGTGGATCCAGCGCGGGTCGACCACGGTCACGCCGATGCCCTGATCGGACAGCCTCTCGGCGGCAGCCATCGCCAGCTCGCCGAAGGCACCCACGGCGACCAGCAACACGTCCTCGGCCTCGCCCTGTGCGGGGCGGCGGAGGACGTCGACCGTGCCCATGCGCTCCAGTGCGGGCAGATCCCCACCGACCGAGGCCTTGGGGTAGCGCACGACCGACGGGGCGTCGTCGATCGCGACCGCTTCGCGCAGCTCCTCCCGAAGGGTCTCCGCGTCACGAGGTGCCGCCACGTGGATGCCGGGGATCACACCGAGGATCGACATGTCCCACATGCCGTGGTGGCTCGCACCGTCCGGGCCGGTGATGCCTGCACGGTCGAGCACGACGGTGACGCCCTGCTTGTGCAGCGCGACGTCCATCAGCAGCTGGTCGAACGCCCGGTTGAGGAACGTGGCGTACACGGCGACGATCGGGTGCAGGCCGCCGATCGCCATGCCCGCGGCGGAGGTCATCGCGTGCTGCTCGGCGATGCCCACGTCGAAGCAGCGCGCCGGGAACGCGTTCGCGAACTTGTCCAGACCTGTCGGGCCCCGCATGGCGGCGGTGACGGCGACCAGGTCCTCGCGCTCACCGCCGAGCTTGACCAGCTCGTCGGCGAACACGTGCGTCCACGTCCGCTTCGACGGGCCCACGTTCTCGCCGGTGATCGGGTCGATGACGCCGGTGGCGTGCATCTGATCAGCCTCGTGGTTCTCCGCGGGCGCGAAGCCGTTGCCCTTGCGCGTCACGGTGTGCACGATGACCGGTCCGTTGAACGACTTCGCCCTGCGCAGCGCCGACTCCAGCGTCTGCAGGTCGTGCCCGTCGACGGGCCCGATGTACTTCAGCCCGAGGTCTTCGAACATGACCTGCGGGCTGATCGCGTCCTTTATGCCGCGCTTGGCGGCGTGCAGCGCGGCATAGAGGGGCTTGCCGAACACGGGCGTCTGCTGCAGCGCACGTCGACCGCTCTCCAGTGCCTTCTCGTAGCCGGGTTGCAGCCGAAGCGTCGAGAGGTGATCGGCGAGGCCACCGATCGTCGGCGAGTAGGACCTGCCGTTGTCGTTGACCACGATCACCACCGGCCGGGTCTTGTCGGCGGCGATGTTGTTCAACGCCTCCCAGCACATGCCACCGGTCAGTGCACCGTCACCGACGACGGCGATCACGTGGCGGCGCGAGCCGCGCAGCTGGTACGCCTTCGCGAGACCGTCCGCGTACGACAGCGCGGTCGAGGCGTGGCTGTTCTCCTGCACGTCGTGCTCGCTCTCGGAGCGAGACGGATAACCGGACAAGCCGCCCTGCTGGCGCAGGGAGTCGAACCCGTCGCGCCGACCAGTCACGATCTTGTGCACGTAGCTCTGGTGGCCGGTGTCGAAGATGACCGAGTCGTGCGGGGAGTCGAAGACCCGGTGCACCGCGAGAGTGAGCTCGACGACCCCCAGGTTCGGGCCCAGGTGCCCGCCGGTCCGGGAGACCTTGTCGACCAGGAACCGCCGAATCTCCTCCGCGAGCTGCACCAGCTCGTCGTGTCCCAAACGTTTCAGATCAGCCGGTTCCTTGACGGATTCCAGCAGCGTCACCGCTCCACCTCACCATGTGGTTTCACGCCTGTAAGAGCCACACCTCGTGGGTGCGAGCCTCAGGTCAGTCTAGAGAGAGCCCGCTGAGACGCCGGTTGGACGTGCTCACGCTCAAGAGGACGGAGCAGGTGGTCACGGGGTTGTCCTCCGCAGGTGTCGGGATCATCACCTGGTCAGCCCAACACCTCCCTGCCGACGTGAGCGGCCGCGCCCCGCCGGTCCGCGAACCGCTACGCCTGCGGCACCAGCAGCGCCACGCACTCCACGTGGTGGGTCATCGGGAACGCGTCGAACGCGCGCAGTCGCGCGAGGCGGTAGCCGTGGTCGGCGAACTCCGCCACGTCACGTGCGAGCGCGGCCGGGTCGCACGCCACGTAGACGACCCGCGAGGGCTGCCGCTGCGCCACCTCGGCGACGACCTCCTTGCCCGCCCCCTTGCGCGGCGGGTCGAGCACGACGACGTCCGGGCGGTCGCCGACGAGCTCAGGTGAACCGAGCACGTCCTCGACCTTGCCGCAGCGCCAGCCGACCTGCTGCAGATCCGAGAGGTTGCGCTCACCGTCGCGCACGGCCCTGGCCTCGGACTCGACAACCAGCACCGATCCTGTGACATCGACCTGCTCGGCGAGCACGGACGCGAAGAGGCCCACACCGCCGTAGAGGTCCCAGGCCCTCATCCCCGGTCGTGCCGCCGCCCACTCACCGACCACCGCGGCCAGCGTCTCGGCCGCGGCGGGATGCACCTGCCAGAACCCGGTGGCCGCGAGCCGCCAGGTCCGGCCCGCGGCGAGTTCCACGGCGGTCTCGCCGCCCTTCACCGCGCGGGGCCTGGTCAAGACCATGCCCCGTCCCCGTCGCGGCTGCAGCCGGGACTCGCTGACGTGCACGTCGCCGCTCTCGTCTCGGGTGACCAGCAGTTCACCACCGGGCTGCCACTGGCGGTTCACGACGGTGCCGGTCGAGCCCGGCACGGAGATCAAGCAGTCGTCGACCTCCACGACGCCGTGGCTGCGGTGCCCCCGGAAGCCGGCACGGCCACCGCGGCTGACCGCCATCCGCATCCGGGTGCGCCAGCCGAGCGGCCCGCCGGGGAGCTCCTCCACGGTCACGTCCCAGTCGAGCTTCGCCAGACGGGACAGCTGCTCGGCGACCACGGCCGCCTTGAGCTCCCGCTGCGCGGACCAGGCCACGTGCTGGAAGTCGCAGCCTCCGCAACGGCCGGGGCCGGAGAACGGGCACGGCGGTTCCACGCGGTCCGGGGACGCCTCCAGGATCTCCACCGCGTCGGCCCGGCAGTACGAGCCACCGTTGTCCTCGGTGACCCTGACGACGACGCGCTCACCGGGCAGCGCGTGCCGGACGAACAGCACCCGCCCCTCGTGACGGGCGACGCAGTGGCCACCGTGGGCCACCGGACCGACCTCCACCTCGATGAGCCGACGTCCCCAGTTCGGCTTCTCAGCTGCTGTCACCTGCTGTCCCTCTGCCTGTCCCGTTGCTTGTTCCTCTGGCCGTTCCTCTGGTCGAGCCCGCGCCGGATCGCGCCCGGCACGACGACTTCCCTGTGATGCACCTTCGTCGAGGAGGCGAGCTGCCACGGCACGCTCGTCACCATCACGCCGGGCTGGAACAGCAGCCTGCCCTTGAGGCGCAACGCGCTCTGGTTGTGCAGGAACTGCTCCCACCAGTGACCGACGACGTACTCGGGGATGAAGACGGTGACGACGTCGCGCGGGTTGTCGGTGCGCACCCGCCTGACGTAGTCCAGCACGGGCTTGGTGATCTCCCGGTACGGGGACTCGATCACCTTGAGCGGTACCTTGAAGTCCTCCCGCTCCCAGTCGGCCACCAGTTGCCGGGTATCGGCGTCGTCGACGTTCACCGTCACCGCTTCCAGCACGTCCGGACGGGTCGCCTTGGCATAGGACAGGGCCCGCAGCGTGGGCATGTGCAGCTTGGACACGAGGACGATCGCGTGGTTGCGGGCGGGCAGCACGCGCTGGCGCTCCTGTTCGCGCAACTCCTCGGCAACGCGGTCGTAGTGGCGGCGGATCGCCGTCATCAAGGCGTAGATCGCGGCCATGGCGGCGATCGCGATCCAGGCGCCCTTGGTGAACTTCGTGATCAGCACGACCACCAGCACCGAGCCGGTCATGACGAGGCCGACGGTGTTGATGATCTGCGAGCGCCGCATCCGGCGACGTGCGATCGGGTCGGTCTCCGAGCTCAGCAACCGGTGCCAGTGCCGGATCATGCCCGCCTGACTGCAGGTGAACGAGACGAACACACCCACGATGTAGAGCTGGATGAGCCGGGTGACCTCGGCGTCGAAGGCCACGATGAGCACGACGGCGAAGGCCGCGAGGAACACGATGCCGTTGCTGAACGCCAGCCGGTCGCCGCGGGTGTGCAGCTGACGAGGCAGGTAGCGGTCCTGCGCGAGGATCGAGCCGAGCACCGGGAAGCCGTTGAAGGCGGTGTTCGCGGCCAGCACGAGGATGATGCCGGTGACGAGCGAGATGTAGTAGAACGCCGGCGGGAAGCCCTCGAACACCGCCTGCGCGATCTGCGCGACGATCGTCTTCTGGTGGTAGTCGGCCGGGGCGCCGATGAGCTGCTCGCTCGGGTTGTCCGCGAACTTCACCTTCGTGACCACGGCGAGCGTGATGATGCCGATCAGCATGGTGACCGCGATGACGCCCATCGCCAGCAGCGTGGCCGCCGCGTTGCGCGATTTCGGTTTGCGGAACGCGGGTACACCGTTGCTGATGGCCTCGACGCCGGTGAGAGCCGCACAGCCGGAGGAGAACGCACGCAGGATCAGGAAGAAGTAGGCGAAACCTGCCAGCGACGCTTCGGAACGCAGCTCGAAGCCGGAGCTCTCCGCCCGCAGATCGGTGCCTGTCGCCAGCTGGAACAGACCCCAGGCCACCATCGCGAAGATGCCGATCATGAACCCGTACGTGGGGATCGCGAACGCCGCGCCGGACTCGCGGACGCCGCGCAGGTTCATCGCGGTGAGCAGTGCGATGACGAGCAGGCAGAAGAGCACCTTGTGCTCGGCGACGAACGGCACCGCGGAGCCGATGTTGGCGATGCCGGACGCGGTGGACACGGCGACGGTGAGCACGTAGTCCACCAGCAGGGCGCTGGCCACCATGAGCCCGAATCTGCCTCCGAGGTTCACGGTGGCGACCTCGTAATCACCGCCCCCGCTCGGATAGGCGTGCACGTTCTGTCGATAACTGGCGACGACGACCAGCATGACCAGCGCCACCGCGATGCCGATCCAAGGCGCGAATGCATAAGCCGACAGACCCGCGATCGAGAGCGTCAAGAAGATCTCCTCGGGCGCGTAGGCGACCGAGGAGAGAGCGTCCGACGCGAACACGGGCAAGGCGATGCGCTTGGGGAGCAGGGTGTGCGCGAGCCGGTCGCTGCGGAAGGGCCGGCCGACGACGAGTCGTTTGGCCGCGGTTGCGAGCTTGGACACGAGTTCACAGCGTACGGTCTGCGCTCACCGTTTCGGACGAATCCTGGGTAGGTTCAGCTCCAGGTGTGCCGCTTGCGTCATCGAGGAGGCAGTACGTGCACGTGGTGATCATGGGTTGTGGCCGGGTGGGCACGTCCCTGGCCAAGGCCCTCGAACGCCTGGACCACCAGGTCTCGATCATCGACAAGGACCCGCAGTCGTTCCGGCGTCTGGGCAGCGACTTCCACGGCCAGCAGGTCGTCGGCAACGGTTTCGACCGCCAGGTGCTCATGGAAGCGGGGATCGAGCGCGCAGGTGCCTTCGCAGCCGTCTCCAGCGGTGACAACTCCAACATCATCTCGGCCCGTGTGGCCAGGGAGACCTTCGGCGTGCAACACGTCGTGGCTCGCATCTACGACCACAAGCGGGCCGCGGTGTACGAGCGGCTGGGCATCCCGACTGTGGCCACGGTGCCCTGGAGCACCGACCGGTTCCTGCGGATGCTGCTGCCCGAGGGCGCGGCGACGGAGTGGCGCGACCCGTCGGGGACGGTCGCCATCATGCAGCTGCCGGTACCTGAGGGCTGGGTGGGCCACCCGGTCGCCGAGCTGCAGGAAGCCACGGGATGCCGCGTCGCGTTCATCATGCGGTTCGGCACGGGCGTGCTGCCCGACTCGAAAACCGTCGTGCAGGCCGACGACGTGATCTACGTCGCAGCGCTGTCCGGCACCGTCACCGAGGTCACCGCCGCGGCGGCGCAGGGTCCTGAGGAGAGTCACTGATGCGGATCGCGATTGCCGGAGCCGGTGCAGTCGGCCGGTCCATCGCCCAGGAGCTGGTGGCCACCGGCCACCACGTCATGCTGATAGAGAAGGACCGCGCGAACTTCGAGCCGCACACGGTCGAGCAGGCGGAGTGGGTGCACGCCGACGCGTGCGAGCTGTCGTCCCTGGAGGACGCAGGCATGCAGCTGTGCGACGTGGTCATCGCCGCCACCGGCGACGACAAGGTGAACCTGGTGGTGTCGCTGCTCGCCAAGACCGAGTTCGCCGTCCGCAGGGTCGTGGCACGGGTGAACGACCCGTCCAACGAGTGGCTGTTCACGGAGTCGTGGGGTGTCGACGTCGCCGTGTCGACCCCGCGGATCCTGGCCGCGATGGTCGAGGAAGCCGTCACCGTCGGCGACATGGTCCGGCTGCTCACCCTTCGGCAGGGCGAGGCGAACCTCGTGGAGATCACGCTGCCGCAGGACACACCGCTCGCGGGCAAGCCGGTCAACACCCTCGAGCTGCCGCGCGACGCCGCGCTGGTCACCATCCTGCGGGGTGGCCGGGTGCTCGTGCCGCAGCCGGACGACTCGTTCGAGGGCGGTGACGAACTGCTGTTCGTCGCGGCGGCCGATGTGGAGCGGGAGATCCGCTCCGCACTCGGGTACTGAAACGCGGCTGGGCGACACCCGACGGGTGCCGCCCAGCTCGAGGCGTTGGTGATCAGTCGCCTTCGACGGGCTTCGCGTGCGTCGCGCGCAGGCGTTCCTCGACTGCCTCGTCCTCGGCTTCCGCGGCCTCCTGCGCGGCCTTGAACCGCTTGTCGGAGCGTTTCACCGCCCACACGGTGACCAGCAACGCGACCGCCATCAGCGGATAGCCCATCGCGATGCGGGCGAAGGCCAGCCAACCGACGGAGGCCTCGTCGTACAGCCACCGCTGCACCACGAAGCGGGCACCGAAGACCAGTGCCCACACCAGCGTCGCGATGTCGTAGTCGCGCACCGACGCCTTGTCCTTGCGCCACGAGGTGCCCTGACCGTTGAGCAAGGACCAGATCACCCCCGCCAGCGGCCAGCGCACGATGATCGACAGCAGGAAGACCCCGCTGTAGACCAGGCTCTGCCAGATGCCGAAGAGGAAGAACCCCTTCGCCGAGCCGGTGCGGTAGGCGATGAACGCCGCGATTCCGACGCCGAACACGGCGGAGATCGCGGGCTGGATCGAACCCTTGCGCGCCACGAGGACCGCGCCCACGACGACTGAGGCCCCGAGGGCGCTCCAGATCGCGGGCATGAGGCCGAAGATCGCGTTCGCCAGCACGAACACCACGACGGGCAGCGACGAGTAGACGAGGCCGCTGATGCCGCCCATCTGCTCGAGCAAGGTCGGTTGTCGGTCCTGGTCGTTCATTGAAGTCATGAAGCGTTCTGCAACTCGTAGTAGGGGTTGTAGAGGACCTTGCGCCCGTCACGCTCGGCGATCCGTCCGCGGGCCTTTATCGTGCGCCCCGGCTCGATGCCGGCGATGCGCCTGCGGCCCAGCCACACCAGGGTGATGCCCTCGGTGCCGTCGTAGAGTTCCGCTTCCAGCGTCGCCACCGCGTCGCGCGGGCACAGCTCGACACTGCGCAGCCGCCCCAGCACGGTCACTTCCTCGCCGGACTTGCAGTCGCACGCCCGCGCGGCGCCCAGAGCCTCGGCCTCTCGCGAGAGGTCATCGGCGTCCAGCTCGTCGACGTCGCTGGTCAGCCGACGTACGAGGCGGTGCCAATAGCCGCCTCCTGTACCACTCATCCCCGACTCCTGGATCACCAGGGGCCTCGTCGTCGAGGCCCGTCCATCCGCCAGGGTAACCGGGTGTGAAAGCGGTGGTGTCCGAGCTCGGGAGGATCTGGATTTGATTGGTCAGATCCTGCGCCCGGCGGTCGATTCGGCCGTTCTGCTGCCAGGTACGGGATCGGACGAGGTGTTCGTCCGATCGGTGTTCGAGGGACCGCTGACCGAGGCCGGGATGCGGCTGGTGGCTCCCGCGCCGGTGCCCGGACCCGACGTCGTCGAGCACCACTTCGCGTCGCTGGACGCCGCGTGGACCGGTGAGCCGATCGTGGTCGGCGGGGTGTCTCTCGGCGCGCACGTGGCCGCTGCGTGGGCGATGCGCAACCCGTCGCGCTGCGCGGGGTTGCTGCTCGCGCTGCCGGCGTGGAACGGACCGGCTGTCGGCGCGCCAGCGGCCTGGTCCGCGGCCGCGTCGGCGGCAGCGGTGTCGGAGAAAGGCCTGCACGGTGCTCTGGACGGTGTCGCGGGCTGGCTCCGCGCGGAGCTCCTGCGGGCGTGGGGCGGGCACGG
>DASYMV010000221.1:0-2595 GCA_036008865.1 Pseudonocardiaceae bacterium
CACCTCGTCGGATCGGCCGACAAACCGCTGCTGCTCGGCGGCACGGCCGCCGTCGTACTAGGACTGTGCGGGTACGCCGCCTCCTGGATCCGCCGCTACCCGCTCGTGCCGGACGTCGTGTTCTTCGTGCTGGCCGCGGTCGGCCTGGTCGCCGTACTGCACCAGCCACGGCCCGGTGTGGGTTCGTCGCTCGCGCTGATGATCGGGTTCGTCACCTGGATCATCACGCTGCGGCTGCTCACTGCCCCCCTGCTCGGCGAGGTGCCGGGCGAGGACGCGGACGACCTGCGCCGCCGCGACTTCCTGATTCGCTCGGCCTGGGTCATCGGTGGCGTCGCGCTGCTCACGGTCGCGGGCCGGGTGGCGGGAAGCGGACGACGCAACGTCGAGCAGGCGCGTCGGTTGCTACGGCTGCCGGTCAAGCGCGGCGAGGTGCCGGTCGGTGCCCACGCGGTGGTGCCCGGGGTCGAGCCGTGGCGTACGCCGAACAGCGACTTCTACATCATCCACACCGCGCTGGCCCCGCCGTCGATCTCGCCGCCCGACTGGCAGCTGCGCATCCACGGCATGGTCGACCGGGAGATCACCTTCACCTACCAGGACCTGATCGACCGGACGCTGACCGAGGCCTGGGTGACGTTGTGCTGCGTCTCCAACGAGGTCGGTGGCGACCTGGTCGGCAACGCGTACTGGTCCGGTGTGCTGGTCCGCGACCTGCTGGCCCAGGCGGGAGTGCACGCGGGTGCGGATGCGGTGCTGCAGACCTCGCGCGACGGCTGGAACTGCGGCACGCCGCTCGCCGCGCTCACCGACCCCAACCGCAACGCGATGCTGGCGGTCGCGATGAACGGCGAACCGCTGCCTGTGCAGCATGGGTTCCCGGTGCGGATGGTGGTGCCCGGGCTCTACGGGTACGTCTCCGCGACCAAGTGGCTGGTGGACCTCGAGGTGACGAGGTTCGACAAGTTCCAGGCGTTCTGGACCGAGCGCGGCTGGTCGGAGCGGGGCCCGGTCAAGACCCAGTCACGCATCGACGTGCCCCGTGACGGCGCCAACGTGCAGGCGGGTTCGGTCGGCATCGGTGGCAGCGCGTGGGCACAGCACACCGGCATCGAGAAGGTCGAGTACCAGCTCGACGGCGCCGACTGGGTCGAGGCCAACCTCGGGCGGGTGCCCGGTGCGGACACCTGGGTGCAGTGGTCCAGCACCGTGGAGGTCGACAAGGGCGGGCACCGCCTCGTCGTACGCGCCACCGACAAGACCGGCTACACGCAGACCTCGGTGCGGACCGACGTGGTGCCCGACGGTGCCAGCGGCTGGGACTCGCACGCCTTCGACGCCAGCTGAGGGCGTCGCCTGCTGCGGGCGAGCACGAACGCCAGGTGGTGCTGGGGCTGGCGCGCCCTTGACCGGCGGAGCACGCTTGATCGTGACGCCGAGCGAGTCCCGGCAGCAGGAGGTGGCTCATGGACACCCAGGTCGGTGCGCGCCGTGGACCGTTGGTCGCGGCCCTGCTGCTGGGCGCCGGGGTCGCCGTCGCGCTCGGCGTCTACGGGCGCGTCCACGAGGGGGACTACGCGTCGTTGCCGTCCATGGGCTTCTCCAGCGCCGGCACCTTCAAGGCCTGGGCCACGACGGTCATCGTGGTGCTCGCGTTGTCGCAGCTGGTGACCGCGCTCTGGCTCTACGGTCGGCTGCCGGGCGCTCCTGCGGCGCCGCCCTGGCTGGGTGCTGCCCACCGGGCCACCGGGATCGTCGCGATGGTGCTCTCCCTTCCGGTCGCGGCGTTCTGCTTGTACGGGTTCGGCTTCGCGCCCGAACCGGTCAAGACGCGGAGCCTGATCCACTCGCTCGCGGGTTGTGCGCTGTACGGCGCGCTCGCCGCGAAGGTGGTGCTGGTGCACAGTCGGCGGGTCCCGGGGTGGGCGATCCCGGTCGCCGGCGCCCTGCTGTTCACCACCGTCGTGCTGCTGTGGTGGACCGGCGCGGTGTGGTTCTTCGGCGTCGAGGGAGTCCATGGCTAGGAGCGGGCATGGCCCGCCGATGGGGGATGTCCCCGGATCGACGTGGGGCTAGCGTCGCCTCATGGATGACTTCTCCGATGCGACGGGTGCTGCGCTGGTTGTCGGTGGGACCGGGGGGATCGGTCGTGCCGTCGTACACCTGCTGGCCCAGCGGGACAGCGACGTCGCCTTCACCTGGCGCTCGAACGAGGCAGCGGCCGAGCTGCTGACCGACGAGGTGGCGTCGTACGGCCGCCGGGTCAGCAGCCACCAGCTCGACGCCTCCGACGCGGACGCGTGCGCGCGGGTGGTGGCCGACGTGGTCGAACGGCACGGTGGCCTGCACACGCTCGTCCATGCAGCCGGTCCGCCCGTGCCGATGGTCCATCTCAGCAACGTCGAGCCGGCGCGGATGAGCAGGCAGCTCGAGCTGGACGTCGGCGCCTTCTTCAACGTCGTACGCCCGTCGCTTCCGGCCCTGCGCGAGGCGGACGAAAGCAGCATCGTCGCGGTCACCACCGCGGCCACCACGCGGTTCCCGGTGCGCGACGGGTTGTCGTCGACCCCGAAGGCCGCTGTGGAGGCGATGGTC
>DASYMV010000222.1:0-4538 GCA_036008865.1 Pseudonocardiaceae bacterium
GTTCGCCCTCGGCCGGCTTCCGGGCTGGATCGCCCACTGGCGCGAGATGATCTCCGACCCGGCCACGAAGATCGGCCGGCCGCGGCAGGTCTACGTCGGACCGGCGGAGCGCGACTTCATCGGGATGGACAAGCGCTGACCGGAACGACATGGTGAAGGCCCGCATCCCGAGGGGGTGCGGGCCTTCGTCTTCCGTCGTGCAGGGTCTGATTCGGTGATCGCGTGCATCCACAGTGGACCGGATCGACCCGTCGCAGTTGTGAGCCCGGAACGGGGGGCTAGCGCAGGGCGTCGCGCAACTTCACGCGGGCGCCGGTGCGCAACACGGCGTTGGAGTACACCTTGCCGCCGAGCCAGGTCATCACGGCGACCGCGACGATCGCGAGCACGACGGCGAGCGCCACCTGCCAACCGGTTGCGACCCCCACGGCGATCCGGCCTGGCATGAGGATGGGCGCGAACGGCGGAAGCAGCGACAGCACCGTGACCGTCGAGTTCGACGGATTCTGGATCATGAGGTTGATGCCGATCACGAACGCGACGATGATCGTCATGTTGATCGGCGTCACGACCGACTGCAGCTCTTCCTGACGCGAGACCAGTGACGCCGCGGCGGCGTAGACGGTGGCGTACAGGAAGAACCCGAGCAGGTACCAGAGGACCCCGGTCGCAAGTGCTCCGCCCGCCACCGAGGTCACGTCGATCACGCCGGTGGTCGACGCGACGGTGAGCCCGACGCCACCGATGATCATCAGTTGCAGCAGCCCCACCGCGCCGAGCCCGATCACCTTGCCCAGCAACAACTGCCACGGGCGGATCGCGGCCAGCAGGATCTCCACCACCCGGCTGGACTTCTCCTCCACCACGCCCTGGGCGACCATCGTCCCGTAGACCAGCAACGAGTAGTACAGCAGCGCGGCCACGACGAGGCCGACCACGAGACGTTGCCCGCGCTGCGAGTTGTCGGGTTGCAAGGCGACGACGTCGACCTTGGCCCGTTCGGTGTTCTTGGCGACCGCCGCGGGGTCGAGGCCGGCTTCGGCCAGTTGGGCGTTGAGCGCCTGCTGCTTGACCAGCACGTCCAGTGCGTTGCGCAGCGAGTCGTTGATCTGGTCCTTCACCACGACGCGCAGCGCGTCGGGCGCCCCGGTGATCAACGCGTCCAGGTCACCTGCGCGCACCTGCGCCTCCGCGGCCTGCAGGTCCGTCACGTCTCTCGTGTCGACCTCGCGCCCGAACGAATTCGCGGTGGTGCGCAACGGATCCGCGAGCACGGTCGCCTGACCGCTCAGGGCCACCGTGCTCCGGCTGGCGCGGTCGAACAGCACCGTCTGCAGCAGCAGGTATCCGGCGAGGACGGCGATGATCACCAACGTGCCGATGAGGAACGACTTCGCACGCACGCGGCTGAGGAACTCGCGCCGGGCGACCAGCATGACCGCCCTGCTCGGACTCGAAGTGCTCATCCCGCCTTCTCCCCGGTGACGACGTTGCGGAACAGCTCTGTGAGAGCCGGGCGTTGCCTGCTGAACTCGTGGACCGGACCGGTTGCGAGGGCAGCCTTCAACACGGCCTGGTCGTCGGCCCCGTCATCGAGTTCGAGCACGGAGCGGGAGCCGGACACCCTCACCACCCGGACTCCGATGAGCCCGTCTGCCCAGCCGGGTGACGCGTCCGGCGCATCCACGACGAGCGTGGACTCGCCGCCGGAACGCAACTCGTCGACGGTCCCGCACGCCACCAACGATCCACTTCGGACGATGCCGACCCGGTCGCACAGCCGTTCCACCAGGTCGAGCTGATGGCTGGAGAACACCACCGGCACGCCGTCGGACGCCTTCTCCCGCAACACCTGGCTCATCACGTCCACCGCCACCGGATCGAGGCCCGAGAACGGTTCGTCCAGCACCAGGACGTCCGGTTCGTGCACCAGGGCAGCGGCGAGCTGGACGCGCTGCTGGTTGCCGAGGCTGAGCTTCTGCACCTCGTCGCCGCGTCGGTCGCGCAACCCGAGCCGGGCGATCCAGTTCTCCGCCGACCGGTGCGCGTCGTTGGTGGACCTTCCGTGCAGCTCAGCCAGGTACACCAGCTGATCCAGGACCTTCATCTTCGGGTAGAGGCCGCGCTCCTCCGGCATGTAACCGATGCGCCGACGGGTCTCGAAGGTGATCGGCTCGCCGTTCCAGCGCACCTCACCCGAGTCCGCGGCGAGCACTCCCAGTGCGATGCGCATGGCGGTGGTCTTGCCCGCGCCGTTGCTCCCCACGAAGCCGAAGAGCTCTCCGGCCCGGACGTCGAACGTCATGTCCCGCAGGGCGACGACGTCCCCGTAGCGCTTGGAGACCGCGTCGATCTCCAGCACCCCCTGAGCCACGGTGATCTCCTCTTGGTTGTGGCGTGTTCATGCGTCTTGCCTGCCATGCACCTGAGATGACAGGAGGGCGAAGGGCTGACGGCTGAAAACCGCCTCCACGGGGAGTGCGACGACCTCGCAGATCCGCAGCGCCGGATCGAGACCGGGGTAATGGTCCTCCCGCTCCAGGGTGCCGGTCGTCCGGGGGTTGACCTCCTGGGCATCGGCCAGTTGCGTCCCCGTCAGTCCGCGCTGGGCGCGCAGAACCTGAATCCGGTCGTGGGTCGGCTGGTCCTTCCCGCGCTTCACCGGACTCATGGACCGAAGTGTTGCGAAAACCCAACGCAGTGGCAAGCAACGTGCCACGAGGGGGCTTTCAAGACACCCGGTATCGGTGACCGTTTCCCTCATGACAAACCGGCCAGGGTGCGAGCGACCAGTTCGGCGACGACCGGCTCGGCGGCGGCGCGTTCCGCAGGCACCAGTCCGATCCGTGATCGGCGGTCCAGCACGTCCGCGGCGTCGAGCGCGCCCTCGTGGCGCACGGCGAACACGACCTCTGCGGCGCTCAGCGAGTCGTCGACCGGCTCTGCCAGATCGGGGTCGAGTTCGGCGAGCGCGGCGATGCGCGTCGCCTCGACACCGTAGCGGGCGACCAGCCGCGGGGCCACCTCCAGTGCGGTCAGGGAGTGTCGTGGACCTGCGCCGACCAGCGGTACCTCCGCGGTGCGGGACGGCCCGGCCGCCAGTCCCCGCATGCGAACGGCCGCGTCCACCGCGTCCGCGGCCATCCGCCGATAGGTCGTGAGCTTTCCGCCGACCACCGTGACCACCCCGTTCGGTGAAGTGATCACGGCGTGCTTGCGGGACAGGTCCGCACTGCGGCCTCCAGGGCGGTGCACCAGCGGACGGAGCCCGGCGAAGCTGCCCAGCACGTCCTGCGGTCCCAGCCGCCGTTCCAGCACCGACGACGCGACGTCGAGAAGGAAGTCCACATCGGACTGCGGGACCTCGGGGACGTCGGGGATCGGGCCGTCGACGGGCTCGTCGGTCAGTCCCAGGTACAGCCTGCCGTCCTGCTGAGGCAGGAGCAGCACGAAGCGGTTCGGCCGGCCGGGTACGGGAACGGTCAGCGCGGTCCCGCTCAGTCCTGTCGCGGCGGCGTCGAGCACCAGGTGCGAACCGCGAGACGGGTGCAGTCGCACGGACTCGACCAGTTCACCGGCCCACACGCCCGCGGCGTTGACCACGGACCTGGCCCGGACGCCGAACTCCACACCGGTGAGCTGATCGACGGCGTGGGCCCCGTTGCCGTTCAGCGAAGTCACGTGCGCCCTGGTGATGATCCGAGCGCCGAAACCCGCCGCGGTGCGCGCGAGCGCCAGAACGAGACGGGCGTCGTCCACGAGTTGCCCGTCGAAACTCAGCAGACCGCCCTGCAACCCGTTGCGCCGCAAGCCCGGTGCTAGAGCAAGCGCCTCGGCGGTCGGCACCCGCCGGGGACCGGGCAGCACGTCGGACGGCGTGCGCGCGGCTCGCCGCAGTCCGTCTCCGGCGCGCAGTCCCGCCATGAGCAGATTGCCGCGATCGTTGCCGTGCAACGGGATCAGCTGCGGCAGCGCGCGAACCAGGTGCGGTGCGGTACGCGTCATCAGCACGCCGCGCTCGACCGCGCTCTCGCGGGCGAGCCGCACGTCGCCCTGCGCGAGGTAGCGCAGGCCACCGTGGATCAGCTTGCTCGACCACCGCGACGTGCCGAATGCGAGGTCGTTCGCCTCCAACAGGCACACGGAAAGTCCGCGCGACGCGGCGTCCAGCGCGACGCCCGCCCCGGTGACCCCGCCGCCGACCACCAGCAGGTCGACGACCTGTCCGCCGGCGAGCGTCTCGAGCTCGCGGGATCGGCGGTCGGCGTTCAGCGAGGTGGCGCGCAGGGAACCGGCTGGGAGGGGTGTGGTGGTCACGCGATCACTCCGGCCTGCGACGTGCGCGCATCGGCCTCCGAAGGACGCAAGGCCGCGTCCAGTTGCAGCTCCAGTTCGTCCAGGAGCTCGGAGAAGTCGAGCCCGGTCGTCGCGGGCCGGACCGAGAGCACCATCGACTGCGCCGTGAGCAGGACGAGCCTGGCCTGCACGACGGCGTCTCCCGGCCGGATCGAGCCGTCCTCGTGGCCTGCGACGAGCTG
>DASYMV010000223.1:0-7821 GCA_036008865.1 Pseudonocardiaceae bacterium
GAAAGACCTTCGCGTTCCTCTCACACTCTCGGATGCTGGAGCGATCAAGTAGCCCAGTTGGCTCTTGACTGGTTTGAGCTTCACTGAGAAAAGAATCAACATGATGGATCGGCGGACATTGCTGACGGGCATTGCCGGAACGGGTGTGCTGCTCGGCGCCGGATTTCTCGACGCGGCCCCGGCCCCGGCGCAGGCCGCCGAGTTGCCGATCAGGAGTTGCGAGGACTGGGGCGCGCGGCCGCCGGCGCAAGCGCCGAAGATCGTCGACAGCAAGCCGGCGCGCATCCTCATCCATCACACCGCGACGGACAACGTCACCGACTACTCGTTGGCGCACGCCTGCGAGCACGCCCAGTGGATCCAGAACCTGCACATGGACTCCAACGGGTGGATCGACTCCGGTCAGCACTTCACCAACAGCCGCGGCGGATTCCTCATGGAAGGCCGTCACCAGAGCCTCGCGGCATTGCGCGCCGGCAACCGCGTGGTGGAGGGCGCGCATTGCCCCGGGCAGAACACCTCCGCCATCGGCATCGAGAACGAGGGCACCTACACGTCCGTGGAACCGCCGCAGGGGCAGTGGGACTCGCTGGTGTCCTTGTGCGCGTACACCTGCGAGCAGTACGGCATCTCGCCGAACGACATCTACGGCCACCGGGACTTCCTGAGCACCACGGTCTGTCCCGGCGATCGGCTCTACGCCCTGCTGCCCCGCTTGCGTCAGGAAGTGGCGCATGTGATCGGCTGATCCGCGTTGTCCGGCAACTGTGAACATCGAGGTGCGAGCCACTGCCGGTGGGCAAATGCCTCACCACGTGATGAGATGACGCGGAGTTGCCGTCCGCTTGCGCGCAGTCGCGCGGTGCTCGGCACGTCCGAACACGGAACGCCAGCGCGGGAGGCGTCGTGATCAAGGTGATGCTGGCCGACGACGAGGACCTCGTCCGTTCCGGCCTCCGCACGATCCTGAGCAGCGCCGGTGACATCGAGGTCGTGGCCGAATGCGACGACGGGCACCTGGTGGCCGAACTCGCCCGTCAGCACCGTCCGCACGTGGTGCTGCTGGACATCCGCATGCGTTCGTCCGACGGGCTCGTCGCCCTTCGGCGGCTGCGCACGCTCGCCGATCCCCCCAAGATCGCGATGTTGACGACGTTCGACGTGGACGAGTACGTCAGCGAGGCGCTCCGGCTCGGTGCGAGCGGGTTCCTGCTCAAGGACACCGAACCCGAGCAGTTGGTCAAGGCCGTCCGCGACCTCGCCCGCGGCGGCGCGGTGCTCGACCCCGGAGTCGCGGCCCGCGTGCTCGCCGCGGTGGCCGACGGGGAACGCGCGGCCGAGCCCGCTCGTCGCTTGCTCTCCTCGCTGTCCGAGCGGGAGCGCGAAGTGCTCGTCCTCATCGGCCAGGGCATGTCCAACGCCGAGATCGGCGCGACGCTGCACCTGTCCGAGGCGACGGTGAAGGGCTATGTCTCGTCGGTGCTCGGGAAGATCGGTGCGGTGAACCGGGTGCAGGCAGCGCTCGTGGCCTTCCGCGGCGGCCTGATCGCTTAGGTCGCGCTGGGGCGCTGGTCGCCGCTGACGATCCCCGAGATCTTCTCGACGGTCGGCTCGACCTCGACCCGGTTGCGCCCGAGCCGTTTCGCGCGGTACAGCGCCATGTCCGCCGCGACGAACAGCTGATCGAGCTCGGCCGGGCCGGCCGACACCCCGATGCTCACGGTCGGCCGCCTCGTCGCGCCCAGCACCGTCGTCCAGTCGTGACCGTCCACCGCGGCGCGGATCCGCTCGGCCACGGCGGGCCCGACCTCCCGATCGCTGTCCGTGCAGCCCAGCAGCACGACGAACTCGTCACCCGCCCAGCGCGCGACCAGGTCTTCCGAGCGGCATTCGCGGCGCAACAACTGTGCGATCTCCCGCAGCGCCGCGTCTCCCGCGGCGTGGCCGGCGTCGTCGTTGACGTCTTTGAACCAGTCGACGTCCACGAGGACGAGCCACGGCACGCGACCGCGCGCCGCCGTGCTCTCCAGCAGCGCCGACGCGGCTCGTTCCAGCCCGAGTCGGTTCGCCAGTCCCGTCAACGGATCACGCGCCGCGGCCTGCTGTGCGGCGAGCGCGTCGCGCTGAGCCTGCACGGCGACGCGGCGCTGCTCCAGAGCCTGGCCGAGCCCTTCCTGGAGGGTCTCACCGGCGGTGCGCCCCGCGGCGACACTGCGGCGCAGCGCGTGCGCCTCACCGATCGGGTCGTTCATCCGCGCGCAGATGTCAGCCAGGTCCAACGAGAAACGCAGCAGCAGCGAGGTGTCGTTGATCAACTCGGCCGCCGTCACCGAGCGACTCGCGAGCGCGCGGGCGTCGACCAGCCGTCCTTGCTCCTGGCGCACCGTCGCGAGCACCCAGTTGCCGACCGCGAGACCCCACTTGTCGTCGGCCTCGGTCGACAGTTCGACCGTCTCGGTCGCGACCTTCTCGGCCAGGTCGAGTTCGCCGACACCGGCCAGTGAACGGCTGTACGCCCCGAGAAGCGCGCGCCGCAGTGTCTCGTCCTCGACCACGCCGAGGCCCTCCTGCAGGTGGCCGCGCGCTTCCTCGAAGATGATCGGCCGTGCGCCGGGCGGCGCGGAGATGGCGCGGAAGTTCAACGTGCCCCCGAGGCGCTGCAGGCAGTGCGCGAGCGTGTTCGGGGCACCCGCCTTGCGGGCCACCTGGACGGACAGGCGGAGCGTGTCGAGGGCGGCCCGGCGATTGCCGATCCCTTCGAGCAGGTAGCCCAACGCGCCCATGGTCTGCGCGACCTCGGGGGTGTCGACGTGCTCCGCGTCGAGGTCCGTCCATCCCTCGGCGGCCAGCTCCAGCGCCAGTGGGATGCGGCCAAGCCGCCAGGCGAGCACCGCACGGTTGATCAGTACCGAACAACGGCCCCAGCGGTCCGCACCTGGCACGTCCGTGGCGAGGATCTCGTCGAACAGCATGTTGGCTTCGGCGATCTGCCCAGCGTTCAGCAGCACGCGGACCTCGTGGTCCCGCCGCGGAGGCTGCCCCGCCACCTGCTCCACTCGCTCTCGACTCCATTCCGACTCGCCGAGCGGGAGCGCAGGTCCCGCCGCTGCCGGTACGGCGTCAACAGGCTACCGGGACGATCGCTCCCTGTACCGCTCATGGTGCAGGACGTCATCAAGAGGAAGGCGGTTTCGCCAGCCGTGGCGTTCCAGATCGGGGGTGTCCGGCAGTCCACGCACCGGCCCCAGGCACAGCCACGCCACCGGACGCAGCCGCGACGGGATGTCGAGCAGCCTGCGCAGGACGTCCTCGCGGTAGAAGCTCACCCACCCGACACCGAGATCCTCCGCGGTCGCGGCCAGCCACAGGTTCTGGATCGCGAGGCACACCGAGTACAGCCCGGCGTCGGCGATCGCGTGCCTGCCGAGCACGGCGGGGGAGCCGCGGTCGGGGTCGTAGGTGACCACCACACCGAGCGTCGACTCCAGCACACCCTCGACCTTGATCCGCGAGAACACCTCTGCGCGGTCGGCGTCGAGTTGCGCGGAGAACACGCTGCGCTCGGCGTGCACGTGATCGCGGAACGCCCGTCGTGTGTGCTCGTCGCGGACGAGCACGAAGTCCCACGGTTGCGACAGACCGACGCTGGGGGCGGCGTGCGCGGCGGTGAGCACGCGGCGCAGCACCTCGTCCGGGATCGGCTCGCCGGTGAACTCACCCCTGGTGTCACGGCGGCGGTGCAACACCTCGTAGAGATCGGCGGCTTGGTGGGAGAAGCTCATTCGCCCGATCGTGCCGCACGCCGTTGCGGGGACTTCGCCCGGCCGCCTCGCGGGCATCCGTCGCCCGCGAGGCGTGCACGGCTCAGCGTCCCTGGGACGGGTAGGGGAGCAGGGCCATCTCCCGCGCGTTCTTGATCGCGGTCGCGACCTGCTTCTGCTGCTGGGGCGTCAATCCCGTCACACGGCGCGAACGGATCTTGCCACGATCGGAGATGAACTTGCGCAGCAGCGCGGTGTCCTTCCAGTCGACGGTGCTGATGCCCTCCTTCTTCAACAGGTTCTGGCGGCGCTTGGGGGCGCCGCGTCGATCGGGCTTCGCCATGAGGTGTGTGCTCCTACCAACTCGACTTGGTGACGCCCGGCAACTCGCCGTTGTGCGCCATCTCGCGCAGCCTGATCCGGGAGAGCCCGAACGCTCGGAAGTACGCGCGCGGCCTGCCGTCTACCGCGTCTCTGTTGCGGATGCGGGTGTGGCTCGCGTCGCGCGGCATCTTCTGCAGCGCCTCCATCGCCGCCTGCTTGTCCTCCGGGGAGGACCTCGGTGATCGGATGATCTCCTTGAGCTGTGCGCGGCGCTCGGCGTACCGGACGACCACGAGACGGCGCTGCTCGTTCTTGGCGATCTTGGACTTCTTGGCCATCAGCGTTCCTCGCGGAACTCGACGTGCTTGCGGACGACGGGGTCGAACTTGCGCAGCACGAGGCGGTCCGGGTCGTTGCGGCGGTTCTTGCGGGTCACGTACGTGTACCCAGTGCCCGCTGTCGAACGCATCTTGATGACCGGGCGCACGCCGGTGCTCTTCGCCATCAGACCTTCTCCCCCTTCGAGCGCAGTTCTGCGACGACGGCCTCGATGCCTCGCCGATCAACGGTCTTGATGCCCTTGGTGGACAGGTTCAGCACGACGTACCGACCCTCCGACGCCAGCCAGAAGCGGCGGCGCTGGGTGTTGGGCAGCCAACGGCGCGAGGTGCGCCTGTGCGAGTGCGAGACCTGCTTGCCGTAGCCCGGCTTGCGGCCCGTCACCTGGCAGTGACGAGAGGACACTCAGCCTCCTTAGAAATGACATCCATTCCCATTTAGCGTACCGTAGATGGCAACCGTTGTCGTTAGGAGTGGATGTGCGCACACCGTTGGTGCTGGTGGCGGGCTTGACGGAACACACGGTCGCCGAAGAGGTGTGGCGCAGCTCGGCAGGGGCCGTGCTCGTGCGCCACGACCTGAGCCGTATCGCCGAGGGAGTGGTGCGCCGCTGGGTCGACGGACGGGAGACCGCGCTGGAACTCGCGCACGGCTGCGTGTCGTGCACCTTGCGGCTGGACCTGCTGCCGTTGCTGCGCACGCTCGCGCGCCGGCCGGAGGTCTCGCGGATCGTGGTGCACCTGGACTCTTCGCTCGAGCCCGAAGCCGTCTGCTGGGCGCTGCACCACGTGCTGGTCGGTGAGACGACCCTCGACGAGGACGTGCGGGTGGAGGCCGTGATCACAGTCGTCGACCGGTCGACCTGGCTGGCCGACGCGACCGGTGACGCATCGCTCGCCGAACGGGGGCTCGGCGCGGCCGTGGAGGACGACCGAACGGTCGCCCAGGTCGTGGTGGGCCAGGCCGAGTTCGCCGACGCGCTCGTGCTCACCGGTCCCGCGCTCGATCCCTGGAACGCTTCGCAGGTCTCCGCCGTGCTGGACCGGCTCACCCCCGGAGCGCCCCGGCAATCGCTTGCCTCCCTGGACGTTCCCGCACTGCTCGCGGCGATCCCGGCGAACGCGCGGCGCGGAGTCCTCGACCACGCGCATGGACCGTTGCTGCGCGGGCAACCTCCACTGGAGCCCGACTGCGGCGTGTCGGTGGTGGTCTTCTCCGACCGCCGCCCGTTTCACCCGCACCGGCTGCACCAAGCGTTCGACGTCCTGCTCGAGGGCACCGTGCGCACGCGCGGCCGGGTGTGGGTGGCGAGCCGGCCCGATGTGGCCCTGTGGCTGGAGTCGGCCGGCGGTGGCCTCCGGGTCGGGCACGCCGGCCCGTGGCTCGCGGCGGTGGACGACTGGGAGGGCGTCGACCCGGAGCGGCGCGCGATGGCGTCGCTCACCTGGGATCCGTACTACGGCGACCGGGCGCAGGACCTCGTGGTGATCGCGCACCTCGCGTCACCGGAGGAGATCACGGCGGCACTGCGCGGTGCGCTGCTGACCGACTCCGAGCTCGCTCTCGGTGAGCGGCAGTGGGCCGAGTTCCCCGATCCCTTCGGCGAGTGGCACTCCGATCCCTGCGAGGACGTGGAAATCGAAGACCTCAGGCAGAGCAACCGGAAGGAAGAATCGTGAAACGCGGCATCCACCCCGACTACCACGCGGTGGTCTACAAGGACTTGTCGACGGGCAAGGCGTTCCTGACTCGTTCGACGGCGACCTCGAACAAGACGATCGAGTGGGACGACGGGAACACCTACCCGCTGATCACGGTCGACGTGACGTCCGACTCGCACCCGTTCTGGACCGGCACGCAGCGACTGGTCGACACCGCGGGCCGGGTCGAGAAGTTCAACCGCCGCTACGGAAGGCGGACGCGCTGATGGCCGTTCCCAAGCGCAAGACCTCCCGCTCCAACACCCGTCACCGCCGCGCTCAGTGGAAGGCGTCCGAACCCGACCTGGTGCCGGTGCGCACGCGGGAGGGCCGCAGGATCATGGTGCCGCGCCGCCTCGTGGCGGCGTACAAACGCGGGCTCCTCTGAGGCGTCAGGACACACGGCCCGGCGTCGTGCAGGTGGATCCGATCAGTGCCGCACAGGACCGCTGTTACAGTCCGGCGCGAGCCGAGATCGGGAGTGTCACATGATCAAGTACATCGCGATGTACCGGAAGCCTGCCGACACCGAGGAGTTCGACGACAAGTACTTCTCCACCCACATGCCGTTGGCCTGCAAGACCCCCGGCCTGGTTCGTGCCGAGGTCGCCAAGGTCCAGCGCGTGTTCGTTCCGGGCTTTCTCGGCGACACCGAGCCGTACCTGGTCGCGGAGCTCTACTTCGAGTCCGCCGAGGCCATGAAGCAGGCGTTCAGGACTCCGGAGTGGCAGGCCTCCGGTGCGAACCTCACCGAGATCGGTGGCATGGAGCTGGTGGCCATGTTCTCCGCCGAGGTGGTCGCGGAATGAACGTTCCCACGACCTCCGCGGTGATCGGCGGTGGAACGATGGGGGCCGGCATCGCGCACGTGCTGCTCGCAGGCGGGAGCCGAGTGGTGCTGGCCGAGGCCGGCGCGGACCGTGCGGCCAAGGCTCGCGAGGCCGTGGCCACATCGCTGGCCAAAGCCGCCGAACGCGGCAAGCTCTCCGCCGAACCGGAGGCGTTGCTCGCGAACCTCTCCGTGGTGGAGCGGCTCGCCGATCTCCCGGCGGACGCCGAACTGGTCGTCGAGGCGGTGCCCGAGGACGTCGAGCTGAAGCGTCGCGTCCTGTCGGAGGCCGCAAGCGCTTGCCCGCAGGCCGTGCTGGCGTCGAACACCTCGTCGCTCTCCATCTCCGACCTCGCCGAGGGGCTGCCCGGCGAGCGCGTGCTCGGCATGCACTTCTTCAACCCGGTCCCCGTGCAGAAGCTGGTGGAACTGGTGCACCACGACGGCGTGACCGGCGACGTGGTGGCGAACGTGCGCGCCTGGGCCGAGGCGCTCGGCAAGACCGTCATCGAGGTGCGCGACTCACCCGGCTTCGCCACGTCGCGGCTGGGCGTCGCGGTCGGAATGGAGGCGATCCGGATGCTGGAGGAGGGCGTCGCCACCGCTGAGGACATCGACACCGGCATGCGGCTCGGCTACGGCTGGCCGATGGGTCCGCTGCGCCTGACCGACCTGGTGGGCCTCGACGTGCGGCTCGCGATCGCCGAGCACCTCGCCTCCGAGTTGGGCGCCCGCTTCGAGCCGCCGCGACTGCTGCGCGACAAGGTCGCCCGCGGTGAACTCGGCCGGAAGACCGGCCGGGGATTCTTCGACTGGTGAGCAGTGCGCGTGCAGATCAGGAAGTGCACGCCACAGTGGACCCCGCCGG
>DASYMV010000224.1:0-10509 GCA_036008865.1 Pseudonocardiaceae bacterium
GAACGCCCACGTCGGGACGTCCCTCCTGGAACTCGACGACATCGCCGACACGGTGATCACCGAGGCCGGTGCGGGGTCGTCGTTCCGCAACTACCACCCGCGGTTCGCCCCGACGCCCTTTCCGGGGGTCATCTGCACTTCGGTGAACGACGTCGTGGTGCACGGCATCCCCGACCGCTACCGCCTGCGCAACGGTGATCTCGTGAGCATCGACTGCGGTGCGCACGTCGACGGCTGGCACGGTGACTCGGCGATCAGTTTCGTGGTCGGACAAGCGGATCCAGGTGATCTCAGCCTGATCGAGACGGCGCAACGCGCGCTCGACGCGGGAATCGCGGCGGCGCGCCCAGGAGGCAAGCTCGGCGACGTGTCCCACGCGGTCGGCACGATCGGCCGCGCCGCACGCCTCGGCATCCCTCCCGACTTCGGCGGACACGGCGTCGGCCGCGCGATGCACGAAGCGCCCAGCGTCGCCAACGACGGGAAGCCGGGCCGTGGTCTCACCTTGCGGCCCGGCATGGTGATCGCGATCGAACCGATGTTCATGGCGGGCGGGCGCAACGCCTACCGCACCAATGAGGACGGGTGGGCCCTGCACACCGTCGACGGCAGCCGTGCCGCACATGTCGAGCACACGGTCGCCATCACCGAGGACGGCCCCCGCATCCTCACCGCCCCCTAGCGTCCTCCTGCGACCCGAAGCACTGCGCCGGTCGTGTAGGACGCCTCGTCGCAGAGCAACCAGGCGATCGCGGCGGCGATCTCCTCGGGTTCCCCCGCGCGGCCCATCGGGATGCGCGGGGCGGCACGGTCGACACGTTCTGGATCGCCTGACAGCGCGTGGATGTCCGTGCGCACCATGCCGGGCGCGACGCAGTTGACCCGGACGCCCTCAGGTGCGAGCTCCTTGGCCAGTCCCACGGTGAGGGCGTCGACAGCGGCCTTGGTCGCCGCGTAGTGCACGTACTCGTTCGGGCTGCCCAGTGTCGCCGCGCCCGACGAGACGTTGACGATCGCCCCACCCCCGTGCGCGACCAGGTCGCGGGCCGCACGCCTGGCGCAGAGCAGGACGCCGAACAGGTTGACGTCGACGACCCGGCGCAAGTCTTCGACCGCGGCATCGGCAAGCTTGCCCGCGGGACTGGTGATCCCCGCGTTGTTGACCACCCCGGTGATCGGCCCGAGGCGCTCGGCGACCGTGTCGAACAGCCGGTCGACGTCCTCCTCACAGCTGGTGTCGGCCTGCACGGCGACGGCTTTGCCCCCACACGCCTCGACGACGTGGGCGGCCTGGTCGGCCGCCGCGCGGTAGCTGATCGCCACGAGGTGACCCCGGCGTGCCAGGTGCAGCGCGGTGGCGGCCCCGATTCCCCGGCTGCCACCCGTGACGACCGTGATCGGTTGCATCCTGCGACGGTATCCGAAAACGAATTGGTCTCCAGGTCCCTGAAGAAGGCGCAGGTCGGGGCCGTGGACACCAATCGCGCGCGGCTGCGAACCGACGCCCCCACGTCGCCCCGACAGCTGCCGGGGTGCACCCTGTTCGGATGACGTCTCCCCCGCGCTGCTCCGTGATCTCGGCAGAAATCGATGAGCCGCAGGCCGGAACAGCCGCCACGGCGTCGGCCTGGCTCTGCCTGGAACAGCCGGGCCCGTGGGGACGCGACGCGCTGCTGAACAGCCATCTCGATCGTGAACTGGGCGCCGAACTGTCCCGCCGAGTCGCCGGGACCGGCGTCCGGATCCTGCTGGTCCGCAGGCCCGATCAACATGCCGACACGCACATGTCGTCACGTCGCCGCGTCTACCTGGCGAGTACCGCTCCCGGCGCGACCTGGCTGGAACAGGCCGACCTCGCGCATCCGGAGGAGCTGCTCGAACTCGACTTCGCGGCGCTGGGTGCCGGGAGGTCGACCGGCTTCGGCGACCCCGTGGACTCGCCTCTGCTGCTGTTGTGCACCAACGGCCGCCGTGACGTGTGCTGCGCCCTGTTCGGACGGCCCGTCGTCGCCGCGCTCGCCGAGTCGCACCCCGGCGCCGTGTGGGAATGCACGCACACCGGCGGCCACCGTTTCGCACCTACCGGGGTGCTGCTGCCGAGCGGTTACCTCTACGGTCGCCTGGACGGTGGGTTCGCCGAGCACGTGCTCGGGGAGGCAGCTCTCGGGCGGATCGTCGCACAGCGCTGCCGGGGTCGTTCCTGCTGGTCACCGCCGGGACAGGCGGCGGAACTCGCGGTGCGGGAACGAATCGGCGAGACCGCGGACGTGCTCGTCGTGTCCGATGAGCAGCGTCTGTCTGACGGAAGCTGGGCCGTGGCCGTGCGTCATCGCGACGGCCGGCAGTGGCTGGTCGTGCTGAGGGAGCGCCCGCTGCCGGCGAGGCCGGCGAGCTGCGGCAAGCAGCCCGATGTCCAAACCGTGCTAGTAGCCGCCAGCGTCGACGAACTCGCCGCCGTGGGCTGATTCCTGCGGCACGGTCGCCGAGAACAGGCCGATCCCCAGCGCATAGGTGTCGTCGAGCCCGACCGTTTCACGGGCCTGCGCAGGCAGCGCCAGCAGCGACACCGCGATGCCGAGGAAGTACGCGTCCAGCAGTCCGGCGTCGCGCACCGTGCTCGGCAAGCCTGCCGTGCGATGCAGGTCCGCGCCCGCCTCGGCGTTGGAGACGACCATGCGGCTGAGCGCGTCGCGCACGCCCGGCCGCCGCACGGCCTCCAGGTACAGCTCGAACATGGCGAGGATCTGCGTCGGATCGTCGGCCACCGCGCGGCGCAACAGCGCGGGGTAGAGCTCGCTGACCTCGCTGGGCGTGACGTCCTCCGGTGTGGTGTCGCGCAGCCGCTCGACCGCGACGCGGTGCAACTCGGTCATCCGGTACGCGGCCGCCTCGAGCAGCGACTCCCTGGTCGGAAAGTAGTTCTTGGTGGTCCCCTCCGGCACTCCCGCCGCACGGTCGATCGCACGGTGTGTCAGACCGCGCCCGCCTTCGCTCGCGAGCACCGAGATGGCGGTGTCGCACAGCAGTTCCCGGCGGGACGTCCGATGTCGATCTTCACTCACGGACCGGGAACAGTAGCGGTTCCACCACGGCTGTGGTGACCCGGGGTCGATCCTGGAAACGCGGAGCCGCCCGCTGTCGTGACCAGGTCTCCGGCCTGCAGGATCAGCCATTGCCCGCACACGCAGCGCACGTAGGACACCTCGCCGCCTGATGTCCGGTGCGACGACGTGGTGTCGGCGCCGGTCGGCCAGCCGCAGGACGGGCATCGAAGGGATTGGGCAACCGTCACACCCCAAGCGTGGTGTCATGGTTCAGTGCATTTCAACCCTTACGGTGGCGCGGCGGCTGCGCTCGCGGTCGCCCTGGCCAACGCGGACCCCGCGACGTCGGCCGACGGGGTGCTGGAGTTGCTGCGCGAACAGCGGTACAAGCCGATCGGGCCGGTGACCGACGAGGAAGCCACCACACTCATGGCCTGGGCACGGCGACTCGAGTCGATCTTCGGTGACGACTCAAGAGATCGTCAGGTGCGGCTGGTGAACGAACTGCTCGCGGAGGCCGCTGCGCAGCCCTACATCTCCCAGCACGACGAACGGCCGCCTCACCTGCACTACGCGCCGGAGGACGCCTCCACCGCGGACCGCGTGAAGGCGTTCACCGCTGCGGGCCTCGCGCACCTGCTGTGCGAGGACGGCACCAGGCTCGGCCGGTGCGGGCGTGAGGGGTGCGGTGTCGTGTACGTCGACACCTCGCGCAACGGGCGTCGCCGCTTCTGCTCGACCCGGTGCGCCAATCGCGTGCACGTCGCGGAGCACCGCAGCAGGCGGGTGACGCTGTGATCGCGCGGCTACGTCGACGGACGTAGTGCGGAATGTCGTAATCGGCAGGACGACGGGTACGCCGTGTTCGAGGAGCATTGAAGACAGCTCCTCGAACACCAGGAGGCTTTGATGTCCACTGACCCTCCGGTCCGGGCCTCGGACGCCGATCGCGAGCAGGTCGTCGCAGCCCTTCGCAACGCCGTCGGGGAAGGTCGGCTGACCCTCGACGAGGCCGACGAGCGGATGACCACCGCCTACGCGATCCGCTACCGGCACGAGCTGAAGCCGCTCACCGCTGACTTGCCGGCACCTGCGCCCCCGTCGCCAGGCCTGCAGCGGAGCGGGCCACCCACACAACTGTTCGCGTTGCTGGCGGTGGTGCTGATCGTCCTGTGGGCGGTCTCCCCCGCCCCGTTCTTCTGGCCGATCATCCCGTTCACCTTCATCACGCTGAGGATCATCGCCGTGAGCCGACACCGGAGCAGGCACCCCGGCCCCTAAGGTCTGGTGCATGGATTTGACCGAGGTGTGCTTCACCGGCGCAGCACGCCAGGCCGACATGCTCCGGTCGGGCGAGCTGTCGTCCCGCGAACTCGTCGCCGAGTGCCTGCGCCGCATTCATCGCTACGACCGAGACCTCAACGCCTTCCGCGTGGTGTTCGACGCGGAGGCGACCGCGCAAGCCGCCGAAGCCGATGAACGGCTGGCACGTGGGGAGGACGCCCCGCTGCTGGGCGTGCCCATCGCGGTGAAGGAGGACCTGGCCATCGAGGGGTTGCCCACCACCACGGGCACCGACGCCGTGCGGACGCCCGCACCGGCGGACTCGGAGGTCGTGCGCAGGTTGCGCGGGGCAGGCGCGGTCGTCATCGGCCGGACCCGGATGCCCGAGCTCGGCCTGTGGCCCTACACGGAGAGCTCGTGGGCAGGCGTCACCCGCAACCCCTGGTCACGTGACCACAGTCCCGGCGGATCCAGCGGCGGTTCCGCCGCCGCGGTGGCGGCCGGCCTCGCAGGTGGCGCGATCGGCACCGACGGCGCGGGGTCCATCCGCATCCCGTCCGCGTGCACCGGCCTGTTCGGGTTGAAGCCGCAGCGCGACCGGATCTCCCTGGCACCGGAGTCCGACGTGTGGACCGGAATGGTCTGCGCAGGGCCGATCACGCGACACGTCCGCGACTGGGCGTTGATCGCCGATCAGCTCGCCGACGGCACGAACTTCAGCGAGGCCGCCTCCACCGAGCCCGGCAGGCTGCGGATTGCCGTGTCACTGCGACCGTGGGGACCGGGCATCCCGGTCTCGGAGGAGGTGCGCGACGCCGTCCTGGACACCGCGCGCTTGCTCGGCGACCTGGGGCACGACGTCGTGCGCGAGGACCCGGAGTTCAACGACGTCAGCGGATCCACCGCGTTCGCCGCCCGGTACCTGCACTGCGCCGCGAAGAACCAGCGGGACCTGGAGCTGCCGGACCGGGTGGACCAGCGCACCAGGCAGGTCGCCGCGCTCGGACGACGGCTGCCCGCCCCGCTGGTCCGGTACGTGATCGCCGACGGCGAGCGGCTGCGACCACATGTCGACCGCGTCTTCGGCAGTTACGACCTGATGCTCACCCCGGTGCTGACGCGCCCGCCCCTGCGGATCGGCGGATGGTCGGCGCAGTCGACCATCCGCACTCTGCTGGCTGCGGCGCGCTACACCACGTTCCTGCCGCTGTGGAACATCGTCGGCAACCCCGCCGCCGCGGTTCCGTCCGGTCACAGCCGGAGTGGCCTGCCGCTGGCCGTGCAGCTGGTGGGCCGTTCCGACGACGAGAACACGGTGTTGTCGGTGGCCGCTCAGCTCGAACGGGTTCGGCCGTGGGCGGATCGCCGTCCGCCTGGTTTCGACTGACCGCGAGTCCCACGCTCAAGCACCGCGAGTCCCACGTTCCGGCACCGCAGATTCGGAGCGAGCGAGCGGAACGCGACCACTGCCGGTCCTGGGTTGTCAGTCCTGGGGTGGTTCCGGCTGCTGCAGCGAGCGCGAGGACGGCGGTGTGTCGACGGTGCCGATCTCGTGTGACGGCTTCCGCCCGCTGCTCAGCGGTCCTGGGACCTCCTGGCGCGCCACTGCCTCGGCGGCCCGGACGGCCTCTGCCACGGCCGGGTCTGGGGCGGTGTCGAACCAGTCGGCGATGGAGGCGTCGTCCTCCTCCGGCCTGGACTGCGGCTCCTGCTCGGCTGGAGGCTCGTAGCGGAAGACGCCGTCCTCACCGGGCGTGCCGAGCATGCGAGCGAAGCCTTCGAGTGCCTTGCCGTAGTCGCTCGGTACGAGCCACACCTTGTTGGCGTCGCCCTGCGCCATCTGCGGCAACGTCTGCAGGTACTGGTAGGCCAGCACCTCGGGCGTCGGACGGCCTGCCTTGATCGCCGCGAACACCTTCTCGATGGCCTTCGCCTGACCCTGAGCCTGCAGGTAGCGGGCGGCGCGCTCGCCCTGAGCGCGCAGGATGCGGGACTGCCGCTCGGCCTCGGCCGCGAGGATGGCGGCCTGCTTGGCGCCCTCGGCCGAGAGGATCTGTCCCTGCTTCTGACCTTCCGCGGTCTTGATGGCCGACTCGCGCTGGCCCTCCGCGGTGAGGATCATGGCGCGTTTCTCCCGGTCCGCACGCATCTGCTTCTCCATCGAGTCTTGGATGGATGGTGGCGGATCGATCGCCTTGAGCTCCACGCGCGCGACCCGGATGCCCCACCTGCCGGTTGCCTCGTCCAGCACGCCGCGCAACTGGTTGTTGATCTGATCGCGGGAGGTCAGCGTCTGTTCCAGGCTCATGCCGCCGACCACGTTGCGCAGAGTGGTCGTGGTGAGCTGCTCGACACCGACGATGTAGTTGGAGATCTCGTAAACCGCGGCCCTGGGGTCGGTCACCTGGAAGTACACGACGGTGTCGATGGACACCGTCAGGTTGTCCTCGGTGATCACCGGCTGGGGAGGGAACGAGACGACCTGCTCACGCAGGTCGATGCGGGCGCGCACGCGGTCGAAGAACGGCACCAGGATGTTGAGGCCCGGTGCCGCCGTGTTGCGGAAGCGGCCGAGCCGTTCGATGACCGATGCCTGGGCTTGGGGGACCACCAGCACCGACTTCACGGCGATGATGAGCACCAGCAGGACTATGACGCCGAGAACGATTAGCGTGGTCAACTCTCCAGCCTCCACTCAGGACTCGGCCAGCACCACTGCGGTCGCGCCCGAGATCTCGATGACGGTGACGGCGGTGCCTGGTTCGATGACGCGCTCGTCCAGGGAGCGCGCGGACCACACATCGCCGCCGATCTTCACCTGACCACCGTGTGCGTCCACAGTGGACAGGGCGACGGCCCTTCCGCCGATCAAAGCCTCAACGTTCATCTTCACGCTGTGCCCGATCTGCATCCGGCGCTTGAGCATCGGGCGTGCGCCGACGACGAGCCCGATCGAGGCGATGGCGAACACCGCGACGCTCAGTGCGGTACCGGCTCCCACGGCGGCGACACCCGCCGCGGCGAGCGCAGCGACACCCAGCATGACCAGCACGAAGTCGCCCGACAGGATCTCCGCCCCTACGAGCACCACCCCGAGGATCAGCCAGATGAGCGCGGCGGCCATGACGTCATCATGGCACCAACGACGTGACGCGACGGTCACGTCGGAGGAATTCACCGTCCCACGTCGGTCACGAAGTCGATCAGGCGTTCCACAGCACCGACCAGCGGGCTTTCCAGATCGCGGAAACCCCGCACCCCGGCCAGCACACGGCGCCAGCCCTCGGCGGGCTCACCCCAGCCCAGCGCGTCGCAGATGCCTTCCTTCCACGCAATGCCCTTCGGCACCTCCGGCCACGCGTCGATGCCGACGGACGAGGGCTTCACCGCCTGCCAGATGTCGACGTAAGGATGTCCGGTGACCAGCACGTTCTCGTCTCGGACCGCTGAGACGAGCCGGGATTCCTTGCTTCCGGCCACCAGGTGGTCGACGAGCACGCCGAGCCTGCGCACGGGGCCGGTACCGAAGTCCGCGATCCGCTCGGACAGCACGTCGACACCGTCCAGCGGCTCGACCACGATGCCCTCGACGCGCAGGTCGTGACCCCAGACCCGCTCGACCAGTTCCGCGTCGTGCAGGCCCTCGACCCAGATGCGGCTGTCCTGTGCGGTCCGGGCACGCAGGCCGTCGACCCGCACCGAGCCGGAAGCCGACCTCGTCGGGGTGCGCGGTGCGGCGGGGACCGGTCGCACCAGGGTCACCGGTTCGCCGTCGAGGAGGAAGGCCGCGGGACGCAGCGGGAAGAGTCGACGCCTGCCGTGGCGGTCCTCGAGCACGACTTGCCCGTGCTCGAACTTCACGACCGCTCCGCAGAATCCCGATGCCGGGTCCTCCACGACCAGGCCGGGTTCTGCGGCCACCTCGGGCACGGTGCGCCGTTTCCGGTGGGCGAGGACGTCACGGCCGTAGTCGTGGGTGTGCACGGCCAGGGACGTTAGCCCTCACCCGTCCGGATGATCGGCTGCCACGCCGGGGAAGAACGTCTCCAACGCCGTGCACCACGCGCGCAGCCGGTCGCCGTCGACCGCGGCCGACAGAGCGGAGATTCGCCGGTCGAGGTCGGCGAGGCCGCCCTCCAGCGCGAAGTCGACGGCGTCGAACGCGGGATCGCCGACGCAGGGGCGCGGGTCGATCGCGACGAGTCCGCGCGCTCCGGCGTCGAGCACGTTGTACTGGTGGAGATCGCCGTGCAGCAGTCGCGGTGCCACGCGGTCATCGGCCAACGCCATCGCCGCTCGGTGACCGCGGTCGATGGCGCTCGCGGATGCTCGGCCGCGTCTGCGCGCCAAGTCGAAGATGAAGTCCACCCGCTCGGACAGCGGCCGGAACTCCGTTGCGGGGGCGATGTGGAGTTCGTCGAGCAGGCCCACGAGCACCGGCAGCGACGCATCGCGCGCGGGTGTGCCGGGTTCGAGGCCCTCGAGGAGCAGAGCCCCCTCGTCGAGGGCGGCGTCGAGGACGTCGACGACCTGCGGTGACGAGTGCCAGGCACGCAGGGCCGTGTACTCCTCGACGGCGATCGCCGGGTCAGGGCTCAGCTTCAGCACCACAGGTGTGGTGTCCCCGCGTCGGCACAGCAGCGTGTGCGACGTGTTGCCCGCCATGTGGCGCACCACCTGCAGGTTCCAGTGGCCGGTAAGCCGTTCGACCCGGTCCGGGAGCGTGTCCAGCCAGCCCTGCACCCCAGGCCCGAACCGCCTGATCAGATTGTCAGCGGTCAAGAACGCGCGTCTCCCCCACGGCGAGATCCCACAGGTCGGCCCGGTCCCGTCCGGCCCGCTCCCACGCGGTACGGATGCGGCTCAGCGGTTCGATCACGGGCTCCTTGGTCAGCACGAACGTTCCCCAGTGCATGCCGGCGAGCCTGCGGGCGCCGAGGTCGTCGAACGCCTGGACGGCCTCTTCTGGGTCCAGGTGCACCGGACGCATGAACCAGCGCGGCGCGTAGGCGCCGATCGGCATCATGGCGACGTCGATGCCGGGATAGCGCTGGCCGATCTCGGCGAACCAGTGCCCGTAGCCGCTGTCGCCCGCGTGGTAGATCCTGGTGCCCTCGGCGTCGGTGATCACCCAACCGCCCCAGAGGCTCTGGCAGGTGTCCCGCAGGCCTCGCCGGCTCCAGTGGTGTGCCGGCACGAAGTCGAAGCGCAAGCCGCCGACCTGGGCGGATTCCCACCAGTCGAGCTCGATGACGTTGTCGAAGCCGCGCTTGGTGAACCACGAGCCGAGGCCACCGGGGACGAGCATCGCCGTGTTCCTGGGGAGTCTGTTGATCGTGGGCGCGTCGAGGTGGTCGTAGTGGTTGTGGCTGATCACCACCGCGTCCACCTTCGGGAGCTCCGACCACGCGACACCGGGCGGGGTCACGCGCCGCGGAACGCCGGGGATCTTCGTCGACCACACCGGGTCGGCGAGCACGCACGCACCACCCGTCCGGATGACGTAGCTCGCGTGACCTGCCCAGGTCAGCGCCGTGGTGTCGGTCGCGACCGGTGGCAGTCCGTTGCGCAGTACGGGAACCCGGTCCGACTCGGCCGTGGACCCGCGGAATCCGCCGTTGCGCATGATGCGCAACAGATCCCGCGGCTTGGGCAGGGGCGAGGTCAGCCGGTCGGCGAACGAGCGCGGCCACTCGCGCTGTCCGGTCGTGGGAGTCGCACTGGTCATCGAAGCTCCAATCGGCGGATACCCCGGCCTTGAGGCCGGGGAGGAGCCGATCCCAGCGTGCTCGGGCGCGTGGCGCCCGCACCCTGTCGATGCGGCTCACGAACTGACATGTTTGGGTGGCGACGACGCTGGTGAGGCGGGCATACCGGTACCGCTTCTATCCGACCGAGCAGCAGCGGGAGTTGCTGCGCATGTTCGGTTGTGTGCGTCTGGTCTGCAACAGGGCGCTGCAGGCCCGCACCCGGGCGTGGTTCACCGCGCAGCGCCGGGTGAGCTACGTCGAGACCTCGGCGATGCTCACCGCGTGGAAGAAGACCGGCGAGCTGGCGTTTTTCAACGAGGTGTCGTCGGTGCCGTTGCAGCAGACGCTGCGACACCTGCAGACGGCGTTCGCGAACTTCTTCGACAAGCGCGCGCAGTATCCGCACTTCAAGTCCCGCAAGCGCGGGCGGG
>DASYMV010000225.1:0-4702 GCA_036008865.1 Pseudonocardiaceae bacterium
CGAACAAGACGACCGCACCGGTGATCAGGCCGGCTGCCTTGGCCGCACGGCTCGCCTTGGGGCGGTTCTGCTCCGCCGGTGCTTCCGGGCCGAGCAGGTCCTCGACGAAGCCCTCCGTCGCGGCCTGCTCGCTCGACGGGATTCGGATCGGGCTGGGCTGCTTTTTGATCAGCTCAGCCACGGTGATCGCTCCGGCACGGTCGTGCCGGCGACCGGAAGTGGTAGGGCGCTGCACTGGCAACTCCTCGGTACCTTCTGCCGTCGGTGGAACTCGTACCGTGATTCGACAGCGCAGCGCTAGGCCGGTGTGGAAGTTCACCGCTTCGGGGCGGCCAACGGTAGAAAGTGTCACTGACTTGGAGCATCGGTGGACGCTTCGCGTTGGGCTGTACGTCTGTGAATCACCGCTGACCGACTGCAGCCTGCCGTTCGTCGTTGATCAAGGGTTCATCTCCGGTCGTGAAGGTCAACTCCCGCTTCTCCGTGGTCGTGCTTCCGTCCTTCCTGGTGATCTGCAGGAGGCTGACCGTCACGCCCTTCGACGGGTCCACGGTGATCTCCTTGACCTCGATCTGGGAGACGTCGGAGTAGTGCTGTTCGAGCACCGCCTTGGTGTTCTGCTGGAAGTACTCGGTTGCCATCGACAGTGCCGTGTTCGAGTTGGTCGCCACCTCCTCGTAGAACTTCTCGGTCCGCTCCACGATCCGCCGGCCGTCCACCACTGGGGGCTGCGTCGTGTTGGTCACCGTCGTGACCTGGGGCGGGGGCGTGACAGGGCCCGCCGAGCCGGGACCACCACTCGTCCGGCCCGGACTCGTGTCAGTGGCCTGCGCTGTGCCGGTCTGCGCTGTGCCGGTCTGCCTCACCGGAGCCGGAGCACGGATCCCCGCGCCGACGGCTGCGTCCGGCTCGGCGGCCTGCGAACTGCGTCGCGGGTCGTTCGTGGCGAGGCCGGACAGCATCGGCACGTCCGACGGATAGCCGGGCAGGCCGATCCGCTCGACCGGGCCGCTCGTGCCCACCAGCTTCGCCGCGGCGATCGCGAGCCCCACCAGGACGCCTGCTGAGGAGAGGACCGCGAACCACGCGGCTCGCTTCCAGGTGCGCGGAGGTGTCACGGAGGCTGGAACGAGGCCGATGTTGAACGTGCGCAGTCCGGCGGCATCGGTGTCGGCCACGGGGTCCGAGGACCGGGGCTGGGGGATCCCACCCGGCCGCACGGTGAGCCGGAGACGCTCCACCACCCCGGCTTCGGGCGCCTCACCCGCCATCGGCGTCCGCACTGCGCCACCGTCGCGGGGACGGCGCTGCCCGGATTCTTCTGGTCCCACCCCGTTGTCCATGTTCTCCAAGACCCCTCTCGGCCCCCTGCCTGACGCGTGTTCCCATCCGCTCAGGCGGTCTTCACCACTTGGAACGCCTCCGCCATCCGTCCGGACGCAAGGCCGTGACGGTGCGCTGTCCTACGTCGACCGTGTGGTCCTGCAGGCCCGCGGGGCTGTCCACCAGCCAGAGCTCAGGCGCCGGCCACGGCTCGGAGTGGGCGTGGGGGCTGCACGTGGCCGCAGGTTCGGTGCTCACCTCGCCGGATGCGCAGACGCAGCAAGACGCCTCGGTGCCCGCGGCGGTCCACGGCGCGACTGTGTCCGAGGCGCCGACATCGACGCCGTCCGGATGGGCGGAGACCACTGACACCCTCACCGGGCTCAGCCTAGGTGCCGGTCCGAGTGGTAGCGCTGCGGGGCAAGCAGGTAACGCGGAGTGACACTCGGAAGTGCGACCTCGCGGTCTTGCTCAGCTGCCGCTGTTCAGGTGCTTGCGGGTGCCCTGGAGCGACTGCGTCGCGACGAGCCCGCTGCCGCCCGCGAGGATCGCCCCGAGGACGTCCGCCGCAGCGCTGTCGCCCGTCGTGATGAGCAGGCCGATGATGGCGATCGCGGTGGTGACACCCGCGACCGCCCAGCGGCTGCGCACGTACGAGGCGATCGGCGCCCCGGCGGCCCGCTTGCTCTTCGCGGCGGAGCCCAGCATGGCGAGATAGCCGTCGTGCGCCAGTGCGGCGAGCACTCCGACGATGGCGATGATGCCCGCGATCAACCCGATGACCATACCCATGTGTCCAGTGTGCCTTCGTTTTCGGCGGCCGAACCATCCGTGATCACCCTGATGTCACCGATTCGGCGACATCCGCGTTGCCGGCCGGCGTGCACGGACGACGGGACGTGAGCGACTTCAGCGTCCCAGCGGACCGCGACCGAGCCGCAGAAGCACCATCGCGAGCTCCTTGCCCTCCGGGCCGAGCGCCTTGTAACGGTTGAGCACGTCGATCTCGCGGTTGTGCACGATCCTGGTCCCGCCGGCGGCCATGCGGGCGGCGCCGATGATCTTCGAGACCTCGACGCGCCGCTGCACCAGGCGCAGGATCTCGGCGTCGAGGTGATCGATCTCCTGACGCAACTCGTCGATGTCGGTGACTGGCTCGGTGGTGCTCATCGATGACCTCTCGACTGTGCTGGGGAGCCCTGGCCCGGAAGCGACGAAGCCCCGGGGTCCGAGGACTCCGGGGCTTCGTGGTGGCTTTTCGCGCTACGCATCCACAGGAGCCGGAGTCCGGTTCCCGTAGAAAAACTCGAAGTGAGCCGCGCGCACCTCACCATTCTGGCACACGAACGTGCCGGGCCGGCAATCCGTCCCGACCAGTGGACCTCTCCGTCATCGACCTGCCTGCACCACTCGAAGACCGATTTCCCGAACGACCCGGTGGATCGGCCATCGGCTGAGGGTCCGACCGGGCGGGTAACGTTGTTGCACGATGAGCGCCTTGTTCGACTTGCCCGCGAGTCCTCCTCCCGCCCGGTCCTCCCGTCTTCTGGAAGACCTGAACCCCGCCCAGCGTCGGGCCGTGGAGCACGCCGGGTCACCGCTGCTCGTGGTGGCCGGTGCCGGTTCTGGAAAGACCAGGGTGCTCACCCGCCGCATCGCGTACCTGCTCGCGGCGCGGGGTGTGCACCCCGGTCAGATCATGGCGATCACCTTCACCAACAAGGCCGCGGCCGAGATGAAGGAGCGCGTCGCCGACCTGGTCGGTCCTCGCGCACGAGCGATGTGGGTGTCCACCTTCCACTCGATGTGCGTGAGGATCCTGCGCAACGAGGCCAAGACGCTCGACATGTCGTCGAGCTTCTCGATCTACGACGCTGACGACACCCGTCGCCTGATCACTCTGGTGGCGAGGGACCTCGACCTCGACCCCAAGCGGTATCCGGCCCGCACGCTCGCGGTGCAGATCTCGAACCTGAAGAACGAGCTGGTCGATCCCCTGACGGCGGCGGATCAGGCGGGCAGCGACCTGGAGCGGCGGGTCGCCGAGGTCTACGCGGTGTACCAGCGGCGGCTCGGTGAGTCGAACTCGATGGACTTCGACGACCTGATCATGCGCACCGTCGAGTTGCTGCAGAGGTTCCCGGACGTCGCAGAGCACTACCGCCGCCGGTTCCGGCACGTGCTGGTCGACGAGTACCAGGACACGAACCACGCGCAGTACACGCTCGTTCGCGAGCTGGTCGGCACCGGCGAACACGGCATCGAGCCCGCCGAGCTGTGCGTCGTGGGTGACGCGGACCAGTCGATCTACGCGTTCCGCGGCGCGACGATCCGCAACATCGTTGAGTTCGAGCGGGACTACCCGCAGGCCACGACCATCATGCTGGAGCAGAACTACCGCTCCACGCAGAACATCCTCGCCGCGGCGAACGCGGTGATCTCGCGCAACCCGGACCGCCGTGACAAGCGGTTGTGGAGCGACCTCGGTGACGGCGAGAAGATCGTCGCCTACGTCGCGGACAACGAGCACGACGAAGCCGCCTTCGTCGCGGGCGAGATCGACCGGCTGGTCGACTCGGGCGAGGCCGGCAACGGTGAGATAGCCGTCTTCTACCGCACCAACAACCAGTCGCGCGTGTTCGAGGAGATCTTCATCCGCCTCGGTCTGCCCTACCGCGTCGTCGGCGGTGTGCGGTTCTACGAGCGCCGTGAGGTCCGTGACGCGTTGGCGTACCTGAGGGTTCTCGCGAACCCGGACGACACGGTGAGCCTGCGGCGGATCCTGAACGTGCCCAAGCGCGGCATCGGCGATCGCGCCGAGGCCTGCGTGTCCACCCACGCCGAGCGCGAGCGCATCAGCTTCGCCGCAGCGTTGCGCGACGCCGTGGACGGCAAGGTGGCGCTGCTGAACCCGCGGTCCCGCAACGCCATCGCCGGTTTCGTGGAGCTGCTCGACTCGCTGACCGAGATCGTGGACGGCGGTGCCGACATCGCGACGATCCTGGAGGCGGTGCTCGAGAAGACCGGGTACCGGGCCGAGCTGGAGGCGAGCGACGACCCGCAGGACCACACGCGGATCGAGAACCTCCACGAACTCGTCACCGTCGCGCGTGAGTTCGGCGAGCTGGCCGCGGTGGCCCCGGCGGAGGCCGACACCGAGCCGGTCGACGACGCCGGTCTGCCGGCGGAGGGCTCGCTGGCGGCGTTCCTGGAGCGTGTGTCGCTGGTCGCCGACGCCGACTCGATCCCGGACGCGGAGTCCGACGGTGTGGTCACGCTGATGACCCTTCACACCGCCAAGGGCCTCGAGTACCCCGTGGTGTTCAGCACCGGCTGGGAGGACGGCGTTTTCCCGCACATGCGGGCGCTGGGCGACCCG
>DASYMV010000226.1:0-4952 GCA_036008865.1 Pseudonocardiaceae bacterium
CGCGTGGCGCGGCCGGTGTCACGCTTTCCCGCACCAGCCAAGGGCTGGCGACCGCAGGCGTCCCGATCAGCCGGGCGCAGATCAGCGCGGGCGACCTCATCATCTACTACGGCGGTGCGCACGTGGGCGTCGCGATCGACAACAACTCGGTCGTGCACGCCCCGACGCCCGGCCAGACGGTGAAGATCTCCCCGATCAACAGCATGCCGATCTACGCGATCCGCCACATCGGATAGCTCCGGGATCGGTGAAGGCGCCGGCTGCGATGCTGCCGGGGCCTTCACCGTCACCGCCACACGGCCTCGCGCCTGCGGGACCCCACGACGTTGGCCAGGTGCGCGATGGCGGCCGCGACGACGAACGACAGCAGCGAGGCGCTCGTCCACCCGGTCGGCGTGATTCCGAGTGCGTGCTGCACCTTCGTCCACACCTGCGACCACCAGCCCACGGAGCCGGGGTTGATCAGTTGGTAGGTCACGAGGCCCGTCGCCCAGGCGAGCAGCATCCCCCAGCGCGACGGCGCGTTCGCGGACAGGTCCCACGACCGGCCCCGGCCGCGCAGGAAGTAGTCGGCCGCGAGCACGCCGAACAGCGGCACGAAGACAGAGCCGATGAGGGTGAGGAACCCGGCATACTGCCCGATGTCCAGCGTCGAGGCGAGCACGGTGACGAGAAGCCCCACCCCGATGCTGAGCACGCGGCGGTCCGCGGTGGGTCGGACGTTCTGCAGGGACACGGCGGTGGAGTACACGTTGGCGAAGGACTGGTCCACCTCGCGCAGCACGAGGACACCGAAGAAGACTGCACCGAGCGGGACGGCCAGGAATGGATCGAACGCGCGTTGCGGGTCACCCGCGACGAGCGCCAGAGCCAGCAGTCCGAGCACGTAGGTGAGAACCTGGGTCACCGAGTAACCGACCGACGCGGCGGCGAAGGCCGCTCCCGTGCTGCGCGAGTGCCTGGAGTAGTCCGAAGCCACCGGGATCCACGACACCGCGACCGCGAGCGCCGCGTCGGCACCGGCCCAGAAACCCCGCCAGGAGCCGGTGCTCAGGTCGGGCAACGGGTGCCGGAGCACTTGCACGAACAGGTAGACCATCGCGATCGCCACGGCGATGGTCACGTACCGCCGGAGCAGCCGGAGCATGCCGAGAGGCCGGAGGGTGAGCAAGGTCGTCACCGCCCCGACGAGCACCACGTAGAGCCAGTGCGGGCCGCCGTGGAAGATGGCCTCCAGCCCTTGGGCGATGACCAGCAGTTCGAACGTTCCCCAGCCGACCAGTTGCAGGACGTTCAGCACCGTCGGCACGTACGACAGGCGGGTGCCGAACAGTCCGCGCAGCAGCACCATCGACGGTGCACCGGTGCGTGCTCCGGGCACCGCTGACAGGCCGACCATCACGCTGCCCAGCACGGTGCCGACGACGGTCGCCGCGACCGCCGCGAGGATGGACAGCTGCGGGAACCCGGCGGGCGCGAGCACGGTCAACGCGCCGCTGAAGCCCAGCAGGCTCACACCGAGGTTGGCCCAGAACGCGGCCTGGTCGGTGAAACCGAGCGTCTTCGGGGTGGGGCCTGCCAGTGTGAGGGCCACCTCGCGCTGGTCCTGCTGCTTCGGGGCGACGTCACGGCTCATCGCGCTCTCCCTACGCCGGCATTACCCGGACAGGTTCGGCGGTCGACGGCGCGTGCAGCCGTCCTCTCAGCCTGGTCGCCCAAGCTCCCGCGGTGGTGCAGTTGACGCGCCTACCGTATGCCCTCGCCGAGCAGCATGCGAGAGGCGATCTCGTGACGGTGGTGTTCGCCCGTCATCCTGCGGCGGGACGTTCGTAGATGCGCCGGTGCGTTCGGCGTTCGGCGGGAATTCTCACCACGCTGATCGCGTACCAGCAGAACGTCACCAAGCTGCACACGACCAGTACCGCGAAGATCCACGATGCGACGGTCATGAGCTGCGCAGCGGCGGCACGCGGTCGCCGCGGACGCTGAGGTGGACGGCGCCGCGGACGTCGGTCACGAGTTGCCAGGGAATCTCCCGTCGCCGCCCGAGCCGTTCGGGATCGATGTGGTGCCAGCCGATGCGGTGCAGCAACTCTCGCCGACCGACGAGCAGGGCCGTGACGCGCAATCCTTCCCCCTCGGGCGTCGCGACCAGGTCGACCAGAGGACCGAGCTTGCGGCCGTCGGCGTCCACGACGGTCTTCCAGATCAAGTCGTGCCATCGGAATCGCATGTCGTATCACCACCGTCTCGTGGGATGATCAGGCGCCGGGCAGGCGGCTGATGAAGCGTCTGGAGACCACCCTGGCCAGTTCGTTCGCACCGGTCTCCTCCTCAGCAACGTTCAGGTGGACGCCGACGTCGATGTACTCCACCGTGGACCAGGTCAGGTCGACGGGACGAGGGTCCTTGACACCCAGCAGTCGTTCCACCACCGCGACCACCGCGGCGCATCGAGGCCCGATGGCTCGGGCGAAGGCCGTTGGGCCGGTCACCAGTCCGACGACGTGCGCGTCACCTGCGTCCAACTCGATGAGCAAGTCGTCCACCTTGCCGCAGGGACGTCCGTGCACGTCGTGGATCTCCTTGTCGAGCACGTGCCTTCCCAGTTCGATGCGTTGCGCGCTCACGAGGAACCGCCTCCGGTGATGACGAGCAGCGGGATCGTCGCGACGGTGACGACCACCAGCAGCGCCAGGATGATCATGGCGACAACGTTGGCCGCGAGCTTGTTGCGCTGCTCACCCATGTAGTCCGGATCGTTCGCGACGATCAGCATCGGGCCGAAGATGAAGGGCAGCGACAGCGCGGCGAGCGCCATGGTGACCGTGGTGAGCCGGATGGGATCGATCCCACTCAATGCGACGAGCACGGCCACGACGAACATCACGAAGTACGTCAGGTGGAACAGCGGCACCTCGCGCGATCTCGGCTTCTTGCCCCAGCCCCACCCGAAGTACTGGCACACCGTGTAAGCCCCGGACAGCGACACCTCCACCGCGGCGCCCGCCGAGACCGCGAAGGCCCCGAGCATGAACAGTGCGAGGCCGGTGGAGCCCAGGGCCGACACGGTCGGTGACGCCGCGTCCTCCAAGGTCTGCACCTGCTGGTGCTGGGGGTACAGGACCTGGGCCGCCACGACGATCAGTGCGATGGTGATCAGGCCGCCGAAAACGGTCCCGATGATCGCGCTCACCCAGTTGGTCCTGACGTCCTCCTCCTGCTCGCGCATGCCGGAGGAGTAGAACTCGAACTGGTAGGGCGTCATGTACGCGCCGAGCAACGAGATGCCCGCGAAGAGGTAGTCCGCGGTCGGCGTCATCTCGTCCGGGGAGGGACGCACCATCGCCGCGGCCACGTCGTGCCACGGCGGTCGCAGCACGACCGCGGCGACGACGGTGGCGACCATGGCGAGTCCCAGCAGTGCGGCACTGTTGTCCAGCAGTTCGAAGTTGACCCGCCACAGCAGAACCAGCAGCACGAGCGCCATCAGCGGCACCAGCACCGGCTGCGGCAGGAATCTCAGCCCCAGCCGCACGGCCAGGGCCATACCGGAGATCTCGACGACCAGGGTCAGCACGTTCACGAAGGTGAGCGCCACCAACGGGATCAGCGACAGGTGCTTGCCCAACCGCTCGCGCACGACGTCGAACGTGGCCCGGCCGGAGGACAGGGCGATGCGACCCGACATCTCCGCGTAGACGGCGAAACCGACGATGCCCGGCACCACTGTCCACAACAGCGCGTAGTGGAAGCTCGCGCCCGCCTGGCTGGAGGTGATGATCCCACCCATGTCCACGAAGCCGCCGACGCTGGCCAGAACGCCCAGCGCCAGCGCACTGATGCGCCAGGGCCGGCGGCGTTCGGCCTTGACTGAAGCGGTCACCGGCACGGACTTCCCGTTCGCCACGGGGATATGCAGGTGGACCGTCGAGTTCTGCGTCCGGTCCCGCGGTGGCGCACCCTGGAGGTTGCCACACCGGACACTCATCGGAGGCAGACGTGGCCCGGATCTTGATCGTGCTCTCGGGAAGCGACCACTGGACGCTGTCGGACGGCACCCGGCACCCGACCGGGTACTGGGCCGACGAGTTCGTGCTGCCGCACCGCACGTTCCGCGCCAAGGGCGTCGAGGTGGACATCGCCACACCAGGGGGTGTGCGCCCCACCGTCGACCGGACGAGCCTGACCCCGGAACAGAACGGCGGCGACGAGCAGAAGGCGGCCGGCCTGCGCCGCTACATCGAGTCGATCTCCGCTGAGCTCGAGCGTCCGATGGTGCTGGAGGACCTCGTGGAGCGCGTCGGTGACTACGACGCCGTGTTCGTCCCGGGTGGCCACGCGCCCATGGAGGACCTGCCCGGCTGCGCACCGCTCGGCCGCATCCTCACCGAGACGTACGACAGCGGCCGGATCGTGACCGCGGTCTGCCACGGCCCGGCCGGATTGCTGTCGGCCAACCGCGAGGACGGCAGCTGGGCCTTCGCGGGCTTGCGACAGACGGCGTTCACCAACGAGGAGGAACGCCAGGCCGGTCTCGCCGACCGCGCACCGTGGCTGCTGGAGACCCGGCTGCGCGAACGCGGCGCCCGCTTCGAGTCAGGTCCGGCTTGGCAGCCCCACGTCGTGGTCGACGGCAACCTGGTCACCGGCCAGAACCCGGCATCGGCTCAGCCCACGGCAGATCGCACGCTGGCCGAGTTGAACGTCGAGGCCTGAGCGTCACCGCACCCGCCGCGGCAGGCGCGTGCTCGGCCCCTCGGAGGTGCGGGCTCTCGAGTCATCCGCCGTCCTGGTCGCCGCGGGAACGACGACCATCACCGATCGACGTCGCATGCGTCAACCTCGCCGGAAAGGGGTTCCACCGGCGTGCACCACCGCGACTGCCGTGTCGGTTTTCCGCCAGCGATGCCTTCACCGATGGAGCAGATTGGACGTCGTGGACGAGAAGA
>DASYMV010000227.1:0-25272 GCA_036008865.1 Pseudonocardiaceae bacterium
ATGCGCCATCGGGTCCCACGTGCCCTGGTCCGTGCCGCGGAAGATGCCGAGCAGCTCGGTCGGCTTGATGTCCTTGCACCAGGCGATGCCGTGCTCCCGGTAGCTGGGGAACGCCATGTCGTCGGGCCGCATCGCACGGCCGGCGCCGATCTGCGCCGCTTCCTGGCCCAGCAGGGGCACCCAGATGCCCAGCTGCCCCTTGCGCTGCAGGGCGTTGGCCTCTCGGTCGACCCGCCGGATCAGAACCATGTCGCGGTACAGACCGCGCAGCTCCTCGCCGGTGATCTCGATGTCGAAGTCGGGATGCTCGACGCGTTCACCCTCGGGGGTGAGCAGCTGCACCAGGTCGGCGCCGCCTTCGTCTGTAGCTCGCAAGCCTGCGATCACCTGTTCCGCTGTTGGTTTTGCGGCGGTGGCGGCTGGTGCGGCACCCGGCTGCGGATGCGTCCATTGCTCAGGGGACGACATTGCGCCTTCTCCTCGTCTACGAGACCGCCCGGTCGTTCGTGGCGACCGCGTGCGGCTGCACCGCCAGTCGCCCCCCGCCCCTGTGGGGGCGAGCTGACAACCGTCGGCGCTGACGGTGTTCTCATCCACATCCTGACACGGCGTCACTCGACATGGTGAGCCCCGTCCCACTTCGCAATCCGATGGCCAACCGCCTGAGCTGCAAGAACAGTAGGAAGGTCAACCTTCGGCCCTCCAACTAGAATGTCCGCTAACCGGACATCTGCGTCCCGGTTAGCGCTTGTTAACTGGCGGGATCTCGGGAACATCCACTGGGAAGTGCGCCGAACGGCGTGACAGGATCACGGTGTGGACCGTTCTGTGCTGACCCGTACCGTCCGTGGGCTCTGGGACAACGACATCCTGCCCAGCCTGTCCGACCTGGTCGCCGTACCGGCGCTGTCGCCCGCCTTCGACCCGAAGTGGGCCGAGTCCGGGCAGCTCGCCGCCGCGATCGACCACGTGCGGAGCTGGGTGGCCGCGCGGGACCTGCCCGGCACGACCATCGAGGTCGTGCAGCTCCCCGAGCGCACCCCGGCGCTGCTGGTGGACATCCCGGCCAGCGAGGGCGCCGAGGACAAGGGCACCGTGCTCCTCTACGGCCACCTCGACAAGCAACCGCCGGTGGCGGACTGGTCCGCCGGTCTCGGCCCGTGGACGCCGGTGGTGCGTGACGGCAGGCTCTACGGCCGCGGCTCGGCCGACGACGGCTACTCCGGCTACGCCGCGACCGCCGCGATCGAGGCGGTGCGCGCCGCGGGCGGCGAGCACGCCCGGTGCGTGGTGCTGCTGGAGACCGGTGAGGAGTCCGGCAGCCCGGACCTGCCCGTCTACCTCGAGGACCTCAGCGAGCGGCTCGGCCAGGTCTCGCTGGTCGTCTGCCTCGACTCCGGCGGCAACGACTACGAACGGATGTGGCTGACCACGTCGCTGCGCGGGCTGGTGCAGGTGACGCTGACGGTGAAGGTGCTGGAGTCCGGGCTGCACTCGGGCATGGCGAGCGGCATCGTGCCGAGCTCCTTCCGGATCATGCGGCAGTTGCTCGACCGCCTGGAGAACTCCGAGACCGGCGAGGTGCTGGTCGGCGAGATGCACGTCGAGATCCCGGAGAACCGGCTCGCCGAGGTCCGCGAGGCGGTGGAGGCCGCGCCCGGCGCGCTGATCGACTCGCTGCCGCTGGTGCCGGGCGCGCGCCCGGTCAGCGAGGACGAGGTGGAGCTGGCGCTGAACTCCGGCTGGCGGCCGACGCTGTCGATCACCGGCGCGGACGGCATGCCGGCTCCGGACGACGCGGGCAACGTGCTGCGGCCGTTCACCACCCTCGTGCTGAGCTTCCGCCTGCCGCCGACGGCCGACTCGGCCGCGGCCCTGGAGGCGGTGAGGCGCATCCTGACCACCGACGTGCCCTACGGCGCGCAGGTCGAGCTGAGCCGGGTCGAGCACGCGAGCGGCTGGAACGCCCCGGAGCTGGCTCCGTGGCTGCGCGACACGCTGGACACCGCGGCCAAGGAGGTCTTCGACGCGCCGTGGCGAACGGTGTCACTGGGCGGTTCCATCCCGTTCATGGGGTTGTTGCACGAGGCCTACCCGCAGGCGCAGTTCCTGGTGACCGGCGCCGTCGGCCCGGACAGCAACTGCCACGTGCCCGACGAGTGGCTGCACCTGGACCAGGCCGCCCGCGTGACCGAGGCGGTCGCACTCGTGCTCGACGCCCACGCGCGGCAGTCCCGCTGATCCGCACGGCCGAGGCCACCTTCGCGAACGGGGCAGTGGCCCGGCTCACAGCCCTGACGGGACACCTAACCGTCCGGTAACGAAGCACCTGGATCGATGCCGCACACTGGTTCGGTGAGTGAGCAACGGAAGCAGTCCGAGCGGGCCCGTCTGGCCTCCTCGGCCTCGCCCAATGCGCCTTGGCGGCTGTGGGGCCCCTACCTGGCCGGACGCCAGTGGGGCACCGTCCGCGAGGACTACTCCGCCGGCGGGGACGCGTGGACGTCTTTCCCGTTCGACCACGCGCGCTCGCGCGCTTACCGGTGGGGCGAGGACGGCATCGGGGGCATCTGCGACCTCCACGGCTTCCTGAACTTCGGCCTGGCGCTGTGGAACGGCGAGGACCCGATCCTCAAGGAGCGCTACTTCGGCCTGACCAACAACGAGGGCAACCACGGAGAGGACGCCAAGGAGTACTGGTGGGTGACCGACGGCACCCCCACGCACTCCTGGATGCAGGTGCTCTACCGGTACCCGCAGGCGAAGTTCCCCTACGCCGAACTGCGCGAGATGGCCGCCAACGCCGGCCGCGAGTCGCGTGAACTGGAACTGTCCGACACCGGTGTCCTCGACGACAACCGCTTCTTCGACGTCCAGGTCAGCTACGCCAAGGCCGGCACCACCGACATCTGCATCGAGATCACCGCCACCAACCAGGGGCCCGTCCCCGCACCACTGCACCTGCTCCCGCAGTTGTGGTTCCGCAACACGTGGGCGTGGGGTCGCGACGACCGTCGCCCGTCGCTGGTCGCCTCCACCGCGAACGGCTGGCGCCGGGTGGTCGCCGAGCACGGCGCGCTCGGCCGCTACACCCTGCACACCGAAGGCACGCCGACCCTCCTCGTCACCGACAACGAGACGAACGAGGTCGCACTGTTCGACGCGGAGCACAACCCGACGCCCCACACCAAGGACGGCATCGACCGGTACGTCGTCGCAGGTGAGAGCAAGGCGTGCCAGGTCGTCGCACCCGATTCGACCAGCCTGCCGGGCACCAAGGTGGCCGCCTGGTACTCCTTCGACCCCGTCGAGCCGGGCGAGTCCGTCACCGTCCGGCTGCGCCTCACCGAGGGCGACGGCCACGCCGACGCATTCGGCCCCACCTTCGATTCCACTGTGGACAATCGCCGCGCCGACGCCGACGAGTTCCACCACGACCTCGCACCGGACGCGGACCCGGTGCGCGCCAACGTGCTGCGCCGCGCGCTGGCCGGCCTCATGTGGACCAAGCAGCACTACCGCTTCCGGGCGCGCGAGTGGCTGGCCGGCGACCCGGCGCAGCCTGCGGCTCCGGACTCGCGCCGCACGCCGCACGCCCGCAACTCCCACTGGGAGCACTTCGACGTGGCGGACGTGATCTCCATGCCCGACGAGTGGGAGTATCCCTGGTTCGCCGCGTGGGACCTGGCGTTCCACATGATTCCGTTCACCCTCGTCGATCCCGCGTTCGCCAAGGAGCAGCTGTTGCTGCTGTGCCGCGAGTGGTTGATGCACCCGAACGGCCAGCTCCCCGCCTACGAGTGGGAGTTCGGCGACGTCAACCCGCCGGTGCACGCGTGGGCGACTCTGCAGGCCTACCGCGCGGAGATCGCACTCGGCGGCGAGCCCGACCACAAGTTCCTGTCCAAGGTGTTCCACAAGCTGCTGCTGAACTTCTCGTGGTGGGTCAACCGCAAGGACGCCGACGGCAGCCACCTGTTCGAGGGCGGCTTCCTCGGCATGGACAACATCGGCCCGGTTAACCGGTCGGAGCCGATGCTCGGGCAGTGGCGGCTGGAGCAGTCCGACGCCACGTCCTGGATGGCGGCTTACAGCCTGCACATGATGCAGATCGCGCTGGAACTCGCCCGCCGGGACGACTCGTACTGCGACGTCGCGACGAAGTTCGTCGAGCACTTCCTGAGCATCGCCGAGGCCTCGACCCGGTTCGGCTCGGCGGCCAGGGGGATCTGGGACGAGACGGACGGATTCTGCTACGACGTCGTGTCGCGGCGGCTCCCCGACGGCACCTCGGAGTCGCAGCCGGTGCGAGTGCGTTCGATGGTGGGCCTGATCCCGGTCCTCGCGAGCGCCGTTCTCGAGCCCTGGGTGTTCACCGAGCTGCCCGACTTCGCCGCCCGCCTGAGCCACCTGCTGAACCGACGGCCGGAGCTCGCCCAGTTCCTCACCTGGCAGCGGGAAGACGACGGGCACCGCGCCCTGCTGGCGTTGCTGGACGAGCAGAAGCTGCGCAGGGTGCTGAGCAGGATGCTCGACGAAGGCGAGTTCCTGTCCCCGCACGGCATCCGCTCCCTGTCCGTCGCGCACCGCGAAGGACTCGAGGTCCAGGTCGCCGGGCAGGAGCACCGCATCGGCTACGAGCCGGGCGAGTCGCGCACACCCATGTTCGGCGGCAACTCGAACTGGCGCGGGCCGGTGTGGTTCCCCACCAACGCCCTGCTCGTCGAGGCGCTGCGCACCGTGGACTCCTTCCACGACGGTCAGTTCCACGTCGAGCTGCCGACCCGGTCGGAGCGGTACATGACGGCGGGGCAGGCCGCGGACGAACTGTCGCGCCGGCTGGTGTCGCTGTTCCTGCCCGACCACGACGGACGCAGGCCCGCGGACGGCAAGCGGATCGAGGCCACGGACTCGCCGCTGTGGCGCGACCACGTGACGTTCAGCGAGTACTTCGACGGTGACACCGGCGAAGGTCTCGGGGCCACGCACCAGACCGGGTGGACCGCGCTGGTGGCGAGCCTGCTGGCGCGGTGACCCACCGAATTGCTGCGAATCGTCGCCGAACGGATGCGCAGTGTGCATCCGTTGTGTGATTTACCCCAATAACGACAACAAAATGCGGCCAATCGCAGGTCGTGGCGCAAGAATCCTGCGTGACGAGTGTCTGTAACACGCGCGTGCTGTGCACCGCGTCACCCAAGTGGCAGGATCCCGAACACTCGTCCGACACAGTTACGAGGAGTGACTCAGTGGCCCGTCCAACCAGGCAGCAGGTGCTCGCCCTGATCCCAGCACTGGGGCTGGCCGTTGTGGCAGCCGCGGGCTGCGCAACGAGCACGAACACCTCCGGTCCCGCCAGCAGCGGCAGCAACGTCGCCCTCGTGCAGAGCGGCAAGCTGACGACCTGCACGCACCTGCCCTACGAGCCCTTCCAGTTCCGCGAAGGCGACAAGACCGTCGGCTTCGACGTCGACCTCGTCGACCTGGTGGCCAAGGACCTCGGCGTCACGCAGACCATCGTCGACACGCCCTTCGAGGGCATCCAGTCCGGCGAGGACCTGAACACCAACAAGTGCGACCTCGCCGCGGCGGGCATGACGATCACCGACATCCGCAAGCAGAACTTCGACTTCTCCGACCCCTACTTCGACGCCACGCAGGCGTTGATCACCAAGAAGGGGGCCGGGATCAAGGACCTCGCGGGTCTGAAGGGCAAGAAGCTCGGCACGCAGGCCTCGACGACCGGTAAGGACTACGCGGACAAGAACGCTGCCGCGAACGGCTACACGGTCGTCGACTTCGAAGACCTCGCGCTGCAGCTGACCGCGGTGCAGACCGGTCAGATCGACGCCGCCGTCAACGACAACGGCGTGCTGTTCGACTACGCGAAGAAGAACGCCGACACCGAGGTGACCGCCGAGTTCGCCACGGGTGAGCAGTACGGCATCGGTGTGAAGAAGGGGAACGACGCCCTGCGCACCAAGATCAACGAGGTGCTCAAGAAGTCCAAGGACAGCGGCGAGTACGACAAGATCTACGAGAAGTGGTTCGGGAAGAAGCCGGAGAAGAAGTGACCGGCTGACCCCGGGGCCGGTGCTCAGACGCACCGGCCCCGTTTCCGTTCCCGACTCATCCTGCGAGGAGTCCACATGGCACTCTCGAAGCGGCAGCGCGCACGCGCGTTCCGCGGTGCCCAGTACACAGTCCTGGTAGTGGCGGTGATCGTCCTGGCGGTCGTGGCCGACTGGGGCAAGGTTCAGCGCGCCTTCTTCGACCCCGAGGTCGCGCGCCAGCTCTTCCCCACCGTCCTCGTGGTGTCGCTGAAGAACACCCTCATCTACACGGTTCTCGGTTTCGCGTTCGGTCTGACCCTCGGTCTCGTGCTGGCGCTGATGAAGCTGTCCTCCGTGCCGCCGTACCGCTGGATCGCCACCGTCTACATCGAATTCTTCCGCGGCATCCCGGCACTGCTGGTGTTCATCGCGTTCGGCTACGGCGTGCCCATCGCCTTCCAGGTGCGTTTCGACATCTACTCGACCGCCATGCTCGCACTCGGCCTGGTCGGAGCGGCCTACATGGCCGAGACCATCCGCGCCGGCATCCAGGCGGTCCCCAAGGGGCAGGTGGAGGCGGCCCGCTCGCTGGGCATGTCCCAGACCCGCGCCATGTTCACCATCGTGATCCCGCAGGCGTTCCGCATCATCCTGCCGCCGCTGACCAACGAGCTCATCCTGCTCACCAAGGACTCCTCGCTGATCTACCTGCTCGGCCTGTCCATCGACGAGCGCGAGCTCACGCAGTTCGGCCGCCAGGCGATGAACGAGTACCGCGGCATGACGCCGATCCTCGTGGCCGGTGTCTGCTACCTGATCATCACGCTGCCGCTGGGCTACCTGTCCCGGTACCTGGAGCGACGTACCGGCGGCAAGAAGATCTCCTCTCCCGAGTCGACCGGTCTGGCGGTGTCCGCATGAGTGAGCTGGCAGTCGAGATCAGCGGACTGAAGAAGTCCTTCGGCGCGCTGGACGTCCTGCGGGGCATCGACCTCCAGGTCAACAAGGGCGAAGTCGTCTGCATCATCGGGCCGTCCGGCTCGGGCAAGTCGACGATGCTGCGTTGCGTGAACCTGCTCGAAGAACCGTCCGGCGGCACGATCGTCGTCAACGGCATCGAGCTCACCGACCCCGACGTGGACATCGACGACGCGCGCCGTCGCATCGGCATGGTGTTCCAGTCCTTCAACCTGTTCGGCCACCTGCGGGTGCTGGACAACCTGACCATCGCCCAGCGCAAGGTGCTCGGCAGGAGCAAGGCGGAGGCCGAGGAGGTGGCGCGGCGCAACCTCGCGAGGGTCGGTCTTTCGGAGAAGGCGGCGGCGATGCCGGCCCAGCTCTCGGGCGGGCAGCAGCAGCGCGTCGCGATCGCGCGAGCGCTGTCGATGGACCCCGAGGTGATGCTCTTCGACGAGCCCACCTCAGCGCTCGACCCGGAACTCGTCGGTGACGTGCTCGGCGTCATGCGCCAACTCGCGGACGAGGGCATGACGATGCTCGTGGTCACGCACGAGATGCAGTTCGCCCGCGAGGTGGCGGACGAGGTGCTGTTCATGGACGGCGGTCACGTCGTCGAGCAGGGCCCCGCCGCTCAGGTCATCGGCGATCCGCAGCACGAACGCACGAAGTCGTTCCTGTCGCGGGTTCTCGACCCGACGCACCAGGGGCCGCGGGAGTAGACCAGGGGGAGACAACCACATGGGGGAAGACGGCTCGCGCCGGCTGGACGTTCTCGATTCCAGTCCGGCGCGTTCGGCCCGTATGCCCGCGGCGGACGTGCTGCGCGGTGTCGGGGAGAACGACAACGGCGGCGGGAACTGGCGCCTGCCGCGGCGCAAGCCGAACACGCAGCCGGTGATACGGGTCGAGGACAGATTCTTGACCGGTGTGCTGGACCTGCGCGCGATGGACCTCCCCTTCGTGCTGGAGTTCGTGCGGTGCCGGTTCGAGCAACCACCGGACCTGCGCCAGAGCAACCTCGCCGGCGTGGAGTTCTCCGGCTGCTGGTTACCGGGGTTGTCGGGCCGGAACCTCAGCAGCGCCAACGACGTCGCGCTGCTCGGCACGACCGTCGAAGGCGCGGTGGACCTGACCGACTCCGACGTCGAGGGTTCGTTGCTGTTGCGGGACAGCACCTTGCGCAATCCCGATGCTCTCGCCGTGCACGCCGACCGCCTCAAGCTCGCCGGTGCGCTGCTGGCGTACGGAATCCGCGCCGAGGGCGAGGTCCGCATGGCAGGTGCCCACATCGGCGGCAACTGCAACTTCAGCGGAGCGGTCCTGCACAACCCGGCAGGATTCGCGTTCAACGGCAACGGGATGCAGGTCGACGGGCACCTGGTGTGCAGCACGATGCCCGACACCGAGCAGCACTTCGCCGCGCACGGCACCGTGTTCCTCCCGAACGCGCGGATCAGGGCGGCGATCACCCTGCGCGGCGCGGCGTTGAACGCCGGGCGACCGACCGCAGCCGATTCCGAGGACGCGGACCCGCACGCCGATCCGCACGCCACGCTCGTGCTCGACCGCGTCGAGGTCAACGGTGACGTCGACTTGGACCGCGGTTTCACCAGCGTCGGAACGCTGCGGATGGTCAACGCGAACATCCACGGCACGCTTTCGCTCGCGGGCGCGACGATCGAGGCCGCGGGGCCCGACAACTCCGGCGAGCCGACCGGCCTCGGCCGCGCCCTGCACCTCGACAGCGCGGAGATCGGCGGTGACGTCACGGCAAGGGCTGCGCGGGTCACCGGCCAGACCAGGATGGTCGACATGCGCATCAAGGGCAGCCTCGTGCTGGACGGGGCGACGCTGCGCAACCCGAAGGCCGACGTCGTGCTGGCCAACCGCTGCCGGGTCGGCAGCAACTTCAACGCCCGCGAGATCGAGGCCGAGGGCGGCCTGGAGCTGCGCGCCATGACCGTCGGCGCGAACCTGGACCTTCGCGGAAGCCGGATCATCGAACCCGGCCGCTACCGGCATCAGCCCGGTGAGAAGCCCTCCGTCGACGTCGGCGGCGCGACCATAGGGCGTGACCTGGTGTGCGCCAAGGGCGCCAAGGAGTTCGTCGCGCACGGCGGAGTGCGCACGCGCCGTGCCGAGATCGGCCGTGCGGCGAACTTCGCCGGTGCGGTCCTGGGGTACAGGCTCGACAGCCACGCCCTCAACGCGCTGGGCATGCAGGTGCAGGAGCTCGTGCTGACCACCGCGAGCCCACCACGTGGCCAGGTGACGTTGCAGCATGCGCGGTGCACGTCGTTGGACGACAACGAGGCGTTCTGGAGCGCCACGGGCTACATCGAGCTCGACGACTTCCGCTACGACTCGTTGCGGCACCCCATCGACCTGCGTGACGACGACGAGGTCGAGCGGCGGTTGCGCTGGTTGCGCCAGGCGATGCGGCGCAGCTACCGGCCGGGACCCTACGACCAGTTCGCCGAGACGTTGCGGGCGAGCGGCAACGACGAGCACGCGTCGACGGTGCTCATGGAGAAACAGCGCCTGCGCTACCGCGCGGTGGCGGAGGGCATGAAGGTCGTCGGCCCGTTGGTGCTGCTGTGGAGCTGGCTGCAGCGCTCCATGGTCGGCTACGGCTACCGGCCCGGCCGCGCACTCGGCTGGCTGGTCGTGTCGTGCGTCGTGGGCAGCCTGTGGTTCGGCCTGCACCCGAAGCTGGTGGAGATCAACGAGCAGGACCACCTGCCCTGGAACCCGGTGCTGTTCACCATCGACCTGATGGTGCCGATCGTCGACTTCGGCAACAAGAACCGCTGGCAGACTCCCGGTGCGTCGCAGTGGATCGCATCAGGTCTGATCGTGACCGGCTGGGTGCTCGCGACGACCGTCGCCGCAGGCCTCACGCGGATGCTCAAGCGGTGGTGAGCCGCGTTCGGAGTATTCCAGATCACACCAACTAGTGGTGAAGTCGATGGATGGCCCTGCAGCTGATCGCCGCTGAATCCACCGAGCTGTTCATCGGCCCGCAGTCCGACCCGCTCCAGGTGGTGCGGGTGGAGCTGTCCGGCCACGACGGGCCCGCGCACGTGCACGTGGTCGGTTCGGGGATCCGCAGTCCGCGGCACGGGCCTGACGCGACGATCGGGCGGTTCGGGTTCGAGATCGGTGTCGACACCTCCGGCAGCACCCCTGGCACCGTCATCCCCGCACGAGCGGTGGTGCGCGCGAACGGCGAGCAGGCCGAAGCCGACTTCGACCTCACGGTGGCCGAGCCCGGCTGGACCATGCACATGATCAGCCACTTCCACTACGACCCGGTGTGGTGGAACACCCAGGCCGCCTACACCAGTGAGTGGGACGCGCTGGACTTCCCCGGTTCACCACGCGGTGCGCGGCAGCTCGCGGGCTTCGACCTGGTCCGGGCACACCTCGAGCTGGCGCTGTCCGACGACGCCTACCGCTTCGTGCTCGCCGAGGTCGACTACCTCAAGCCCTACTGGGACACCCACCCCGAGGACCGCGAGGTGCTGAGGCGGCTCGTCGAGCAGGGCCGGGTGGAGATCATGGGCGGGGCGTACAACGAGCCCAACACGAACCTCACCAACCCCGAGACCACCATCCGCAACTTCGTTCACGGCACGGGTTTCCAACGTCACGTGCTCGGTGCGCAGCCGCAGACCGCGTGGCAGCTCGACGTCTTCGGGCACGATCCGGCCTTTCCAGGACTCGCCGCGGACACGGGCCTGTCCGCCAGTTCCTGGGCACGTGGCCCGTTCCACCAGTGGGGACCGATGGAACGGCGCGACGGCGTGAAGGGCGATCCGGCGCGGATGCAGTTCCCGAGCGAGTTCGAGTGGATCTCACCGTCCGGACGCGGCCTGCTGACCGCGTACATGGCCGATCACTACAGCGCCGGATGGGGTGTGGACTCGGCGGCCTCGCTCACCGATGCCGAGCAGGCGGCGTACGAGCTCTTCCTGGGGTTGAAGAAGGTGGCGGCGACCAAGCACGTGCTGTTGCCGGTCGGCACCGACTACACGCCGCCGAACAAGTGGATCACGCAGATCCACCACGACTGGAACTCCCACTACACCTGGCCGAGGTTCACGTGCTCGCTGCCGAAGGACTTCTTCGGGGGAGTGCGGAGCGAACTGGCCCACCGCGGTGAGCAGCTCAGCCCGCAGACCAGGGACATGAACCCCATCTACACCGGCAAGGACGTGTCCTACATCGACACGAAGCAGGCGCAACGGGAGGCGGAGAACGCCTTGCTCGACGCCGAGAAGTTCTCGGTGTTCGCGAGCGTGCTGACCGGGACGGCGTACCCGGACGCCGCGCTGGCCAAGGCCTGGGTGCAGCTGGTCTACGGCGCGCACCACGACGGGATCACCGGCTCCGAGTCCGATCAGGTCTACCTGGACCTGGTGGCGGGATGGCGCGAGGCGCGCGAACTCGGCGGCACCGCGCGCGACAACGCGTTGCGCGCGCTGACGTCGACCGTGGACACCACCGGTGACGGGACCGCGGTGGTGGTGTGGAACCCGTTGACCCGTGACCGGTCCGGCATGGTCACCGTGCGCCTTCCCGAACCGGCACCCGGCGGTGTGCTCGTCCTGGACGACGCGGGCCACGAGCACCCGTGCCTCGTGGAGCACGACGGCCGTTCGGTCACCTTCCGGGCCGAGGACGTGCCCTCCCTGGGCTGGCGGACGTTCCGGTTCACCGAGGCGCAACACGAGGACCAGGGCTGGCAGGAGAGTGGTGGCGTGCAGATCGCCAACGGCCGCTTCCTGCTGACCGTCGATCCCGAACGCGGTGGTGGCGTGTCCAGCCTGGTGGACCTGCAGGCCGAGCGGGAACTCATCGCCGAGGGTGCGGTCGGCAACGAACTGGCGGTCTACGAGGAGTACCCGCAGCACCCGCGCTTCGGCGAGGGTCCCTGGCACCTGCTGCCGAAGGGCCCGCGCGTCACGTCGGCCGGATCCACCGCCTGCGAGATCACGGTGTGGCACAGCGCGATCGGTGAGCGCGTGGTGGTGCGCGGTGAGGTGGGTCCGGTGAGCTACACGCAGCGGATCACACTGTGGAAGGGCGTCGACCGGGTCGAGTGCTCGACCACCGTCGACGAGTTCACCGGTGCTGATCAGTTGCTGCGGGTGCGCTGGCCGTGCCCGGTGCCCGGTGCGCTCCCGGTGAGCGAAGTCGGCAACGCCGTGGTGGGACGCGGTTTCGGCCTCATCGACGTCGACTCGGGAAGGCACCCGTGGACGCTGGACAACCCCGCGCACACGTGGTTCGGGCTGTCCGCGGCAGCATCGGTCGACCTCGGCGGTGCCGGACGCAGGCCCATCGGCGTCGCGGAGATCGTGGTGCCGGAGCAATCCGACGCCGGCCCGCTCGCGCGGTCGCTCGCGGTGGCGTTGGCCCGGTCCGGCGTGACGGCGACGGTCAGCACCGCCGCGGGCGCCCGGTACGGGCACCTCGACGTCGACTCGAACCTGCCGGACGTGCGAATCGCACTCGGCGGTCCCGAGATCAACTCGTTCACCGCGGATCTGCTGGACCGCATCGACCCCACGGGGCAGGCGTGGAGCACGGTGTCGTGGTTGAAGCGGATCGTGCACTGGGTACCTGCGGAGAAACCGCTGCAGGAGGTGTGGGTGCCCGGCGCGGACCTGCGCGACTGCCGCGCGCTGCCGGTGCTGATCGTCGCCGGGGACGACCTGCCCGGCGTGATCGCGTCCGTTGTGGACGACCTGGCCGACCACGTGATCGAGACCTCGAACACCGCCGACGGCGAACCGCCGCACACCGATCGCACCGTGGCGCTGCTCAACCGCGGCATGCCGGGATTCGCCGTCGACAGCGGCGGGACGCTGCACGCGTCGTTGCTGCGGTCGTGCACCGGCTGGCCGTCCGGCGTGTGGATCAATCCGCCGAGGCGCACGGTGCCGGACGGGTCGAACTTCCAGCAGCAGCACTGGACGCACGTGTTCGAGTACGCGGTCGCCTGCGGCGACGGTGACTGGCGCACCGCCGGGATCTCCGAGGCGAGCGCCGAGTTCAGCCACCCGCTTCTGGCCCTCGTCGCCGGCGGCGGCGAGGGCAAGTTGCCTCCCAGCGGGTCGCTGCTGCGGGTGGAACCATCCGGGTCGGTGAGCCTCGCGGCGTGCAAGGCCGCGGGCAACCCGCTCACCAGGAACTCGGCCGAGCCCGCCGATCCCCGTTCCGGGATCGCGCTGCGGCTGGCCGCGCACGCCGGTGAGCCGGTGACCGCGCTGGTCAGCTCGCCGTGGATCCGGTTCACCGATCCGGCCCTGGCCGACCTGCTCGAGCAACGTGGAGACCCCCTGCCGAGCGGTGACGAGCTCGCGATCCAGGTCGGCGCGTTCGACGCCGTGACGGTGGTGGCGAAAGCCGAGGCCGAACGGCTGGCGCACGTCGCGGACGCACTCGCTCCCGAGGCGGAACCCGCGCAGCCGCTGTTCGCCAGGTACTGGCTGCACAACCGCGGGCCGGCGCCGCTCGGCGGCCTGCCGGCCGCTGTGCACCTGTCCGCCGAGCAGCGCCACGTGCGACCGGGACAGGAGCGGACGATGCGCCTGTCGGTGGCGTCCAACCGCACCGACGGGGACCTGCACGGGCTCGTGCACCTCGCGTTGCCCGACGGGTGGAAGGCCGACCTGGTGGAACTGCCCTTCGGCCTGCCTCCTGGCGGGCACGTCAGCACCGATGTCGTGCTCACCGCGCCGGACCACGTGGTGAGCGGCCTGTACCCGGTGCGCGCGCGGCTGGAGCTCGTCGGCGACGAACTGCCGTGCAGCTGGCGTCAGGCCGTGGAGGACGTGGTGCTGCTGACCGTGCCGGAGGAGAGCGACCACCTGCTGCCGGAGATCGTGGACTGGCCCGACGAGGGTCCCGCCCAAGCGCTGTGGCTCGCCCGAACGCCCGAGCCGGTGACCCTCGCACGGGGCGAACGCGGCACGCTGTCGATCGCGGTGGCCACGCCCGCGCACGCCCCGATCGCCGTCGAAGCCCAGCTCATCAGCCCCTGGGGCACCTGGGATCTCGCCGGACCGTGGTCACAGGGCGGCGAGATCCCGGCCAGGGGCCGGCTGGACCTGCACTTCGACGTGGTGGTGCCGCCCTGGGCCGAGCCCGGCCGGTGGTGGGCGCTCGTGAAGGTGGTCGGCGCCGGGACGGTGCACTACACACCTGCGGTCTGCCTCGAGGTGACGCCGTGAGCACGGTCGCCCTGGTGGCCGGACTGCCGCTCGACGAGTCCTGTGTGGACGATCGTGAGGCGGCGATCCGGTCAGGACGTGCAGGCGCCGTGCTGCCGGCACCGGCCTCCAGCGAGGGCAGGCAGTTCCGGCGCTGGCTGGTCCAGGTCCTCGTGGCCGAGCGGCTCGTCGCGGCGTTTCCCGCCGTGGGCGCGCCGTCACTGCGTGACGTCGCGGCTGATCAGGCCGCACTGCTGGAGCTGGGCAGTGTGGCGGCGGCGCTGTTGACCACGAGCGCCGAGGCGCGATCGGCGTTCCGTTCGGTGACGTCTTCGATCTCGGTGAGCGACGCTGAAGTCGCCGCGTACCACCAGGCCAACCCGGAACTGTTCACCCGTGCGGAAGGGCGGCGGGTGAGACACGCACGGCTTGCCGCACCCGAGGACGCTCCGCAGTGGACCGAGCGCGTGCTGCGGCGGGGTGAACTGGTGGGCCCCGTGCAGGACGCGGTGTTCGCCGCCGAGGTGGGCACGACGGTCGGTCCGGTGCGCGACCCGCTCGGCTGGCACCTCGTCGAGGTGCTCGCCGTGGTCCCCGGCGGTGCGGCGCCGCTGGCCGAGGTCGGAGAGCGGATCCGGAGCCGGCTGCTGGGACCTGCGCGGCGGCGGGCGTTCGCCACGTGGCTCGACCGGCAGCGTGCCGAACATGTCCGGCTGGCCGAGGGTTTCGAACATCCGGGCGACCCCGCACAGCCGGACAACACCCATCGGCATTAATCTCCGGTCGTGACGGATCTGGTGCTGGCATTGGACGTCGGTGGCACCAAGATCGCCGCCGGTCTGGTGGGCCGGAACGGCGAAGTGGTTCGCGCGGTGCGGGTCGACACCCCGCTGGACAGCGCCGAGCACACCTGGCACGCCGTGGAATCGGCGATCGAGCAGGTGCTGCAGGGGGAGGTCGTGTCCGCAGCCGGAATCGCGTGCGCGGGCCCGGTCGACGCGGTGGCCGGAGCGGTCAGCCCCATCAACGTCACGGCGTGGCAGGCCTTCCCACTGCGCGACCGGGTGACGAATCTGCTTCCGGGCGTGCGGGTGGAACTGGCAGGCGACGGCGTCTGCATGGCGCTCGGTGAGCACTGGCGCGGCGCCGGGCAGGACAGCCGCTTCATGATCGGGATCGTGGTGTCGACCGGGGTCGGTGGCGGTCTCGTGTTCGGCGGCCGCCCCTTCGGCGGCCGGACGGGAAACGCCGGACACATCGGACACGTCGTGGTCGAGCCGGACGGCTGGCCGTGCACCTGCGGTGGTCGCGGCTGCGTGGAGACCGTCGCCGGTGGACCGCGGATGGTGCGCTGGGCGCGTGAGCGCGGCTGGCAGGGACCGGAGCGTGCGGACGCCGCGCACCTCGCCGCCGCAGCGCTGGCCGGTGATGAGGTCGCACAGGCGGCCTTCGAGAGGGCGGCCAGGGGTGTCGGACTCGCGATCGCCGCGACCGCGGCGGTGTGCGATCTCGACCTCGCGGTCGTGGGTGGCGGCGTCGCCCAGGCGGGCGACCTGCTGTTCGACCCGATCCGCCGCACGCTGGCCGAGCACGCCGGTCTGTCGTTCCTGGACCGGCTCCGCGTCGTGCCGGCCGGACTGGGTGGTCAGGCCGGACTCGTGGGTGCTGCGGCGCTGGTAATCGATCGCTGAGGCACCTCGCCGCCAATGCTGTGCGGGCAGAAGTAGTTGAACCGTGCCCGTCTTCCTCAACTTCCGGAGGCGCGTTCCCGCAAGCGGGTGACGAGGTGCTCCTCGGCGGTGTCGAAGTACTGCAGCAGCAACTGTTCCGCCGAGGCGACCTCACCGCGTTCGAGGAGTCCGAGGATTTCGTGGTTCATCGGCAGGTAGTCCTGGTGGAACTCGCGCGGGTCTCCCATGACGTAGAAGGCCAGGCGCAGTTCGGCGAGCAGCCGGCTGACCTCCTGGTTGATCCGCGTGCTGCCGGCGAGGCCACTGATCGCCTGGTGGAAACGCATGTTCGCGGTGCCGACGTCCATCCAGCGACCGGCTTCCGCTCCGTCGAGACCGCAGCGGACGGCGTCGCGCACGGCCTGGCGCGCAGGTTCGGGCGCGGCGGGCCAACGGCGCAGAGCACCGCACTCGACGATCCGGCGCGCGACGTAGAGGTCGGTCACGTCCGTGTCGCTGGGGATGCGGACGAAGACCCCGCGGCTGTACTCGTGGATCAGCAGCCGCTCGTGGGTCAGCAGCCGGAAGGCTTCGCGCAGCGTGTTCCGGGAGACGCCCAGTGCCCCGCCGATGGCCTCCTCGGACAGCCGCAACCCGGGTGCGAGATCACCTTCGAGGACGCGGCTGCGCAGGACGTCCGCGACGCGTTCGGCGGTACTGGCCCGTTCGAGGTCTGGCCGCCCCTTCGCCAACGTGCTCAGCCAGTCGTCGGCCTGCGCGGTCGTCATGCACGAAGCGTACTGGTCGACCGACTGATGGAGTATCGAAAGATTGTTGAACAATCCGTACTTCCGGACCATGATCAGAGCGTGAAAATTTTCACTCGATCGCGTTGGCTCACGCCTGCGCTCGTGGCCCTGTCGCTCCTCGCGACACCCGGCATCGCGACCGCGGCCCCGCAGAAGACCGACTGCTACGACACGACCGCGCCGCTGACCGTCGAGGAGCAGCGGCTCGACGACACGCTGGCCCCAGGGGGTCCGGCCGTCGGGCCAGAGCTCGTCCACCTCGCCGGGTTCGACGACCAGGTCACGCGGTTCACCACACGGCTGTGCGGCACCTTCGGGCTGCGCCAGGCGCAGCAGCTCGCCGACTCGTCCGGCTCCGCACTCTGGCGCGCCGCCATCACCAGGGCTCAGAGCGCACAGGGAAGCTGGGACGCCTACGACGACCGGCCGCTGTACTGGGCGCGACTGCACCTGACGAAGGCGTTGCATCAGTGGCAGCCGAAGGGCTGGCAGCTCGGCGCCGCCGACCGCGTCCGGCTGATCGACACGCTCGACCGCGCGTCGCGGGGCGTACCGGACGTGAACTTCCCGCAGCGCAAGGGGATTCGCCGGATCCTCGTCACGGGCTTCGACCCGTTCCAGCTGAACGGCCCGAACGTGCGCCGGTCCAACCCCGCGGGAGTGGCCGCGTTGCAGCTCGACGGCAAGGTGTTCGACACCCCGCAGGGCGCGGTCGTCGTGCAGGCGGCTGTGCTCCCGGTGCTGTGGGGCGCGTTCGACCAGGGCGTCGTCGAGGGCGTCTACGGTGAGGCGCTGCGCGCCGAGACCCGGCCCGACGCCTTCGTGACGATCAGCCAGGGCCGCCCCGGCCTCTTCGACATCGAACGCTGGGCAGGCAGGTGGCGAGGCGGAGCGCCCGACAACAACGACCTCGGCTCGCGCGGCACGGTGCCGAACGCCGCCGGGTGGCCCCAGCCCGCCGACGAGTTCATCGAGACCACGCTGCCGTACGAGAAGATGATCAACGCGGGTACCGGCCCCTTCACGGTCAACTTCAACCGGAGGTTCTGCGAGTGGCCGCTGGGCACGACGCCCGGCACCGGAACCCCGTCCTGCCGCACCGACGAACCCACGCCGGGTGCGGTCGCCGCGCAGGGTGGCGGCGGGGACTACCTGTCCAACGAGAGCATGTACCGCGCCAACCGCGTCCGCCTCGGCATGGGCGCGACCGGCGTCCTCGGCGGGCACCTGCACACGCCGGTGCTCGGGCAGCCCGTGGACCCCGCTGCGCTGACCGACGCCGCGTTCGAGACGCAGCGCCGGAACATCGCCGACCAGGCGGTGAGTCTCGTCGCAGTAGTGTGACGAGCATGATCGATGCACGGCGAGCGCTGGGGGCGGCTCTCACCGTTCTGGCGCTCGCCGCGTGCACCGATCAGGTCGCCGGAAGACCCGCCGGTGTGGCGTCCGCGCTCGCGCCGCAGCCGTCGGGTCAGATCAGGATCACGCCGACCGCGCGGATACCGGCCGCGCAACTGCCCGCAGCCGGCAAGTGCTTGGAATCCGCGAGTTTCCGCACCGTCGAGTGCGCAAGCTCGCACGACGCCGAGGTCGTCGCTGTCGGCGAGCTGCCCGCCCAGGGCGATCCAACCAGCTATCCGCTGGAGCGCGATCTCCGCCGGGCAGCACTGCCACCGTGCCGAGCGGCGCTGGCGGACCACCTCGGCAGCACCGACTCCGACGCGACGCGGTTGCAGGTGTGGGCGTTCTGGCCGAGCCCGGACGGCTGGGCAGCGGGTGACCGCTGGCGGCTGTGCGCGGTCGTCGAGCTGAGCCCGGACGGCAAACCGGTCACCCGGACCGGATCGGTGAAGGGCCTCCTCGCCGCTGCGGGCTTCGGCACGTTCCAGCTCTGCTCGGCGGGATCACCGTCCGCGGAGCAACGGCTCACACTCGCCCCCTGCGACGGCCCGCACCTGGCCGAGGCGGTTCCCGGCGTGCTGTCACTCGGCAAAGCGGGTGATCCCGCCCCCTCGGAGGAGCAGGTCAACGCAGCCGCGAAGGACCACTGCACGAAGGCGGTCGCGGGCTACGTCGGCGCGGCAGACCGCACCGACGTGTTCCCCGCGTGGCGGACCTCAGGCGCTCAGGGCTGGTCAGAGGGCTTCACCAGCGCCGTCTGCTACGCCGAGGCCACCCGGCCCTTCACCGGCCGGTTGTGGGGCATCGGCCGCAACGCTCTGCCCGGCTGACTCCTCCTGCTCGTGCGGCGAGATCACCTCCGCGACGCGGACCATCACCACGGCTGCCACCCCCAGGATGAGCAGTGCGACTCCTGCGACATCCACGACACACCTCCACGACAGTGATTCCACCGCGCGGTCGCGACAAACTCTCCACAGGCTGTGCACAGCTACGTCCACATCCTGTGGACAACTGCCGGGAAGTGGGGCTTTGGCGGAAAGCGGTATCTCGGCCACGAGACGAAAGCACCCGCCGTCCACAAGTTGCGCACAAGATGAAGAGACCCGGTGATCGCCGTTGATCACCGGGTCTCCACCACTTGTGAGCCGGAGGCTCACACACTCAGCCGAGGCGCTGCTTCAGAGCCTCGAGTTCGTCACGCAGCGACGTCGGCAGCTTGTCGCCGATCTTGGCGAACCACTCCTCGATCATCGGAATCTCGGCACGCCACTCGTCCGCGTCGAACTCCAGCGCGGCCTGGATGTCCTCGACTGGCGCGTCCAGGCCGGACAGGTCCATCTCCTCGGCGGTCGGCACGTGGCCGATCGGCGTCTCCTGCGCGGCGGCCTTGCCTTCGAGGCGCTCAATGGCCCACTTCAGCACGCGCGAGTTCTCGCCGAATCCCGGCCACAAGAACCGCTTGTCCTCACCGCGGCGGAACCAGTTGACGTAGAAGATCTTCGGCAGCTTGGTCGCGTCGGCGCTCTTACCGGTGTCGATCCAGTGCTGGAAGTAGTCGCCGGCGTTGTAACCGATGAACGGCAGCATCGCCATGGGATCACGACGGACAACACCGACCTGACCCACCGCGGCGGCGGTCGTCTCGCTGGACAGCGTGGCCCCCATGAACACGCCGTGCTGCCAGTCGCGCGACTCCGTGATCAGCGGGACGGTCGTGGCACGACGGCCACCGAAGAAGATCGCCGAGATCGGCACACCCTTCGGGTCGTCCCACTCCGGAGCCTTGATCGGGCACTGCTCGATCGGCGTGCAGTACCGCGAGTTCGGGTGCGAGGAGAGCACGCCGGCCTCACCGTCGGCGGGCGTCCACTCCTGCTTCTTCCACGAGGTGAGATGTGCGGGCGGCTCGCCCATGCCCTCCCACCAGATGTCACCGTCGTCGGTGAGCGCGACGTTGGTGAAAAGCGAGTTCCCCTTCTCGATGGTCCGCATCGCGTTGGGGTTGGTGTGGTAATCCGTGCCCGGCGCCACGCCGAAGAAGCCGTTCTCCGGGTTCACCGCGTACAGGCGGCCGTCGTCACCGAAGCGCATCCAGGCGATGTCGTCACCCAGGGTCTCGACCTTCCAACCCGGAATGGTCGGCTCCAGCATGGCGAGGTTGGTCTTGCCGCACGCGGACGGGAAAGCCGCCGCGATGAAGTAGACCTTGTCCTCGGGCGAGGTCAGCTTGAGGATCAGCATGTGCTCGGCGAGCCAGCCCTCGTCACGGGCCATCACCGAGGCGATGCGCAGCGAGTAGCACTTCTTGCCCAGCAGCGCGTTGCCGCCGTAGCCGGAGCCGTAGCTCCAGATCATCCGCTCCTCGGGGAACTGGACGATGTACTTCGTCTCGTTGCACGGCCACGGGACGTCGGCCTGCCCCTTGTCGAGCGGCGCGCCCAGCGAGTGCAGCGCGGGAACGTAGTCGGCGTCATCACCGAAGCGCTCGAGGGCCTTGTCGCCCATGCGGGTCATGATGTGCATCGAGACCACGACGTACTCGGAGTCGGTGATCTCCACGCCGAGCATGGGCTTCTCCGCGTCGAGCGGGCCCATGCAGAACGGGATCACGTACATCGTGCGGCCGCGCATCGAGCCCCGGTAGAGCTCGGTCATGACCCCCTTCATCTCGTCGGGGGCCATCCAGTTGTTCGTCGGGCCGGCGCCGGCCGGGTCCTCCGAGCAGATGAAAGTGCGCTCCTCGACCCGCGCGACGTCAGAGGGGTCCGAGGCCGCCCAGAACGAGTTCGGCTTCTTCTTCAACGGCACGAAGGTGCCCGCGTCAACGAGTTTTTTCGTCAGCCGTGACCATTCTGCTTCGGACCCGTCGGCCCAAACGACCTCGTCGGGGCACGTCAGCTCGGCGACTTCGCGCACCCAGGAAAGCAGGCGCTGGTGGTTGGTAGGTGCCTGGTCGAGACCGGGAATGGTCACTGCCGTCATCTCGTCTCGTCTCCTGACTGAGCGCCACTGCTCACTGGACGTCCTCGGAAAAGGCTCCGCCCCGCCCAGTGGAAGGCGTGCCGTGAAGGGGATGGACCGAGGTTAGCCGGGTTAATGCGGGGTAACGCATACCTGGCCTGTCGGTTCTCTCACAAAAACGATTCTGGAATCGATTCAGCTCTCGTCCACAGCACTCGTTCAGATCAGTCTCCGAGAGTTCGCTGTGACGTGGGCTTTAACTGTTGAAATGCAAGGGGCTCCGCGTGCGGCGATCGCCACACGCGGAGCCCCTTGACCCTCCGCCCGGCCGCCTTCAGTTCGGGCTGATCCACTGACCCGTCGTCGAGTCGATGCGGACCACGCCGGCGACCATCTGCTTCGACGTGTGCGGCTCGTCCAGCCAACCGGCGCTGTCGTCGCCGACGACACCGCTCTGATGATCGGGGACGTACTTGCCGTCGGAGTCGATGTGGCCGTGCTCGGTTTCGATCCACTGGTCATCGCCGGTGTGCTTGGTCATCGTGACCTCACCGGACTGCGTGATCTCCGTGGCGAGGTCGGCCTTGCCGTCGCCGTCGGCATCGGTGAAGAGCCACGTGTCGCCCTGGTCGTCCTTGACGATCGCGGTGTCGGCCTTGCCGTCGCCGTCGGTGTCCTCGGTCGCCGGGCCCACCTCCTGGTCGCCGTCCTTCGTGTCGACGACGATGGTGTGATCACCGCTGGTGTTGGCCTTGTGGTCGTCGTGACCGTGCGGGTCGACCGCGATCCACTCGCCCGAGCCGGCGTCGAACCTCGCCTGGCTCACGAGGTTGCCGCTCGCGTCGAACGTGCTCATCAGGTCGGCGTCGCCGTCACCGTCGGTGTCGCTGAACGCGAGGTGCCCGCCGTCGTCGGTCTCGACCACCGCGCTGTCGTCGACCCCGTCGTGGTCGAGGTCGTAGGCCTCCTCAGTGGTGTACTCCTCGTGACCGACCGTGACCTTGAGTTCGTCGTCGGCTGCGCCGTTCTCGTCGATGTACACCGGGACACCTCTCCTGCGGTCGTCGTACCTACCGGTATGACCCACGTTAAGCCGGATCGGTTCCCGACGGGAACCCTCGCACGGAGGACGAACCGCCGTCACGCGCGGTCGCGGACGGTGCGGACACGGGCGAGCAGCTGCTCGACTTTCTCCTGCCCCGCGCGCACCTCGGCAAGGCGTCGCACGACCGCTTGCAACTCGCGGTTGCGCTGACCCGCCTCCATGCGCAACGCCTTGTCGACCTCGCGCAGTTCGGCCTCGATGACCTCGATGCGTCTGCCGAGCGCCTCGTCCAGCGCCAGCGACAGCACCTGTTCGGCCTCGATCAACTGCTCGGCGACCAGCTGGTCCAACGTGGACCGCGCGTCGGCGATCGCGTCCGACAGCCACTGCTTCACGTGCTGCTTGTCCGCCGAGTGCCTGCGGGTGCGGGCCATCCACCAGCCCGCACCCAGGCCGAGCACGATCGTCACCGGGAGCACGACGGGGTTCAGCGCCGTCACGCCCAGTGCGGCGATCGGCATGGCGGCGAGCTTGCTCGCACCCATGCCGCCCGAGACGCCCATGAACACCAGCAGCTTGTCCTCGGCGGTTGGTGGCCGCTTGTCCGGCGTGCGCAGCACCACCGGCGGATGCGCGCCCCTGGCGAACTGGCTCCGGATGATCGCCAGCTCCTCGGGCGAGAACAGTTCGGACAAGGCGGCGTCGGCGACCCGCGCCAGCCGGTCGGAGACGGCCTGACTGATACGTCCGGACACCATCTGCAGCGCCGCGTCGACCTGGTGCGGCAGGCCCGTCAGGGCCTCGCGGCCGGCCGAGTCGATCGCCTGACGGAACCAGCTCTGCACGTCGCGCATCTGCCGGCTGACCTCGTGACTGTTCTCCACGCGGGCCCGCTGCACCTCGCCCCGCAGCTTCACCTGCCAACCGCGGGTGGACGACCTGCGCTGCGCGTTCAACTCCTCGCGGCGCATCCGCAGCGCCTCTGCCTCGGCCTCACCGGTGGTGAGCACGCGCTGCTCCGCCTCCAGCCTGGCGGTCAGCTCCGCGAGCACGGTGGACAGCGCACGCAGTGTGTTCGCCTCGGCCAGCATCGCGGCTCGTCCGGACACGAGTTCCTGAAGCGCGGCCTGCAGCTCCCCGACACCGGATCGTTCGCGCAGCATCCCGGCCGCATCCGGGTTCGGCGCCTTGGCGGCCATCTCGAACAACCGCGACGACACGGGGTGGAACACCGCGTCGGCGAAGCGAGGCGCGTGCTCGGCGAGCAGGGCCCTGTCCGCCTCGAGCACCTGACGCCAGCCGCGGTACTGGTCGGTCTTGGTCAACGCGAAGACGACCGTCTCCACCCGTTCGCCCACGCTCTGCAGGAAAGCCAGCTCGCCCCTGGTGAACGGCGCCGAGGCGTCGACGACGAACAACAGCGCGGTCGCCGTCGCCGCGGCCTCCAGCGCGAGCTCGCCGTGCACCGACTCGAGTCCGCCGACACCGGGTGTGTCCACAACGGACAGCCGTTGCAGCAGCGGGACGGGCGCGTCCACCTCGACGTAGCGCGGCGGGAGCTGTCCCGGCGGCAGCTCGTGCGCCGCCGACACCCAGCAGACGAGTTCCGAGAGGTCGAAGGCGACGGGCTCGAGCCGGCCGGGGTAGCAGGCACGGGCCGCCCACTGCTCGCCGTGCTGGAACACCAGGTAGGTCGAGGTGGCGACCTCGGCATCCACGGGGGACAGGCCCGGTACCGCGAGAATCGCGTTGACCAGTGAGCTCTTCCCGCGGTTGGTCTCGCCGACGACCACGACGCCGGCCGACGTCCCGCGCCGCGCGCGGACCTCGTCGACCCAGTCGGCGGCCCCGGGATCCACTTCGCGGACGAGGCTCGTCAGCTTCTCCCTCGTCTGGCGGACGAGCTGGGGCAGCGTGACGGAGTTCGCCGGGTTCACGTCAGGCTCGCGAGGTGTAGACGGTCACGACCGGCGCGCGCAGCGTGCGGCCGCGGTCGGCGAAGCCGACCACCTCCGTCTCGGCCACGACCCCGTGCAGCCTCGGGTCGTCGGTGTGCACCGTGCCGCCCGCCTCGTGCTGTGACGGGTCGAAGCGGTGGCCGTCCGGCCGCACCGCGACGACACCGATGCCGGCGAGGCCTTCCTCGATGCGCTCGACGACCCCCGAGCTGCGTGCGCGGTCGAGCGCGTACACGCAGAGCTGCACCAGCGCTCTGCGCTCGGCCAGCGCCTGGTCGAGCAGTTCGTCACCGATGATCTCCGCTGTGGGTCCCACATCGGCTTGCGACGTGCCGGTGACCGGGTCGGTTCCGCCCTCACGACACCACGAGCTCATCGTTGCCCCCCGCGCAACTGCTGCCAGATCAGGAAGTACGCCCGGTGCACGACGTGCGCCACCCGGCTCTGCGCCGGCGTCGCGCCGAACGAGGCGAAGGAGCGCCACCACCCGGCGCGCTCCAGCGCGTACGCCGTCAGCTCGTGGGCCGGCCGGCCGGGCATGCCCAGCTGCTCGCCGAGATCCGGTGTGCTGCCGACCCGCAGCACCTCCTCCGCGAGGTCCTCGGGCATCGCGACCGCACCGGACGCGACGAGCGTCAACGCCTCCAGCAACCGGAGTTGATGGGCTTCAGGCCTGGCGAGCAGCACCTCGACCGCGTCGTGCACCCGTTGCCGCTCACCGGCATCACCCGAGGCGTGGGCGAGCGCGGTGACGGAGGCCAGCGCCGCGGCCGCCTTGATCCCGTCCGCCCGCGCGCGGAACACCGCGTTCAGCTTTCCCCGCACTCCGGAGAGCCCCGACGAGTCGAGCAGCCTGCGCCGCAACGCCCCGGCGGTGATCGCCGGTTCGGCGTCGATCGCAGCCAGTGCGCAGCGGATGCCGTACAGGTCGAGCTGCTCCAGCAACCGGACCCGCGTGCCGGAGGGCACGTCGCACTCCCAGCTGGTGAACAGGTCCCCGGACAGCAGGATCGTCTCGCGCGTCGCCTCGTCCAGCTCCGCCAGCCGCCGCAACGAATCCGCGTCGGCGGAGGTGAACCCACCGGTCTCCACGGACTCGGCCACGAGCCCGATCACCGGCAGCACGTCGGCGACGCGCGGTTTGAGCAGCAGCGCCTGCTTCTCGGCGATCAACTCCGCGGCCCGCCACACG